>NZ_CALMQR010000100.1:0-69074 GCF_937871995.1 uncultured Citricoccus sp.
GCGGGCGGGACGGGGTCCGCTGCCCGCCCCGGTTCCGACGGGGCGGCCGGGCCGGCCGGAGGGGCCGTCGGCGTCGGGGCCGCGACCGGCGCGAGGTGATGGGCCGGCCGGGCCGCCGGACAGGACTCGGGGTCCCCGGACGCGGCGGCCATCAGGTCGCACTGGAGGGCCGCCAGCCGCACGGCGCCGGCCTCCAGCGGAAGGTCCTCCGCATCGGGCAGGGCGTCGTCCACGAGCAGTTCGAAGGAACGGACCCCGGGGACGATCCGCTCGGCCCAGGTCGAGACCCCGGTCCCGCTCAACCGGGCCTCGACGTCGTCCAGTCCGGTCATCCGCAGGTGGACGTCCCCGCGCAGGATGGCGTGCACGTCCTGGTCCGCGTAGGAGACGATGGCGAACGCGGGCATCCCCGTCAGGTCCAGGCGGCCGGAGAGGACGGTGGCGAGCAGGTGCTCCACCCCCGGGGTCCCGGCCAGCAGGTCCCAGAGGACGGCGGCGGTCTCCTCGCTGGCGTCCGCGGGCAGGGCCACCAGGGACCGGCCCCGGACCAGCCCGAGCCACGGCCCGGCGCTGTAGCGGACCATCGCTGTCGGCGTCATGGTCGTTCCCCTCCCCCGTCGCCCGGACCGGTGCCGCCCGTCGCGGCGTCCGAGGTGCCGACGCCGGCATCACCCGGGACGCCGCCGACCAGCGTTCCGGTCTCGCCGGACCCGAACCGGGGCCGGGTGGTCTGCTGCTCCTCGGAGTGGAGGGCCCGGGGCGAGGTGATGCTGCGGTTCTCCTCGGCCTCGGTGTCCTCCACGTCGACCACGATGACCGTGATGTTGTCCCGGCCGCCGCCGCGCAGGGCACTGCGGATCAGCGCGTCCACCGCGTCCTGCGGCGCGTGGTGGGCGGTGAGCTCCCGCAGGATCTCGTCGTCGTCCACCTCGGAGGTCAGCCCGTCCGAGCAGATCATCAGCCGGTCCCCGTCATGGACCGGGAGCATCCAGAAGTCCGCCTCCGACGCCTCACCGGTGCCCAGGGCCCGGGTGATCACGTGCCGGCGGGGATGGTGCCGGGCCTCCTCGCTGCTCAGGTAACCCGCGTCCACCATCTCCTGGACCTCGGAGTGGTCCACGCTGACCTGGCCGAACCGCCCCTCGGACACCCGGTAGACGCGGGAGTCACCCACGTTGAACACCATCCAGTACAGCCCCTGCCGCTCCCGCACGATCGCGGCCCCCGCCAGGGTGGTCCCCGCCCGCGAGTCCGCGACCCTGCGGATGGCGTCATCCGAGGCGACCATCAGGTGCTGCAGTTGCTCGGCCGTGAGGTCGTCCCGGACCTGCTTGACCCCCGAGGCGAGGGTCTCCACGCAGATCCTGCTGGCCACCTCGCCGGCCTCGTGTCCGCCCATGCCATCCGCCACGGCGAACAGGTTCCCGGTGACCACCAGGGAGTCCTCGTTCAGGTGCCGGCGCAGTCCACGATGGGTGCCGAACCCGTAGTTCAGGCGGAAGGGTCTCTGGGGCGCGTCGATGGCAGTCTCCAGGGTCATGCAGCGGACACCGTGAAGGAGCGGTCGCCGAAGTGGACGGTGGTCCCCACCGGGGCCAGGACGGGCTGGCCCGGTTCCAGCCGCCGGCGCTGCCCGCCACGCGGGGTGATGCCGGAGCCGTTGGTGGAGTTGCGGTCGGTCACCCAGACGCCGGCGGAGTCCACCGTCAGGTGCAGGTGCGTCTTGGACACGGACCGCCCCATGTCCGCGAACGGGATGAGCAGGTCCACTGTCTCGCCGGCGGCCGCGGCCGGGTTGCGTCCCACCAGGGCGGATGCGGAGAGCTCATGGGCCTGGCCGTCGTCGAAGCGCAGCCTCACCGCGGCGGGTCCGGCGGGCCGGCTGCGCAGCTGGGTGGAACCCAGCTCCTCGTCCGGGTCAGCGGACGATCCGGCGCCACCCACGAGGATGACCCGGTCCTCCCGGTACCCCGAGGAGTTGCCGGAGCCGGCGGGCACGGGCATCCGCGGGGCGGCGGTCGGTGCCGCGGCGGGGCGCCCGGCCGTCGCGTGGGCGGGTTCCGGCCGGACGGTCCCGGGCTCGGGGGCCGACGTCGGCGCCGGCGGCGTGGCCGTTGACGGCAGGACGGGCCGGTCGTCCGGGGACGACGGGCCGGACGGGTCCTGGGACGGACTCCGCCCGCCCCCCGGGACGGTGGTGATGGGCCCGGCCGCGGTGAACGCGGGCCAGCGGGTCAGGGCCGGGGTGCTCACCCCGGTCTCGGGGTGGCCGGGGTCTCCGGGGCTCAGGGCGCCGGGAGCGAACGTGGACGGTCCGAACAGTCCGCCGGTGGTCAGCGGGTTGCGTCCCGTGTGCACGTCCAGCACGAGGGTGCGCGCCACCTTGTCGTGCCAGCCCTGGCGCTGGTGGTTGGTGTCCCGGGTGTTCGACAGCAGCATGAGCACCGGCCCGACGACCGGCACCAGCCCGCTGACCCCGATCAGCACGGAGCGCAGGAAGATCGGCCCCCAGCCGGCGGGCGTGCCCTCCTCGGAGGTGATGCGCAGCCCGAGGAGCAGGTGACCCGGCGTCTTGCCGGCCGAGGCCTGCCAGCCCCACAGCCAGACCGCATAGGCCAGGGACAGCACGCCGGCGATGAGCATGCCCAGCCAGAGGGTGACCAGCGCGTCCTGCCGGGCGCTGCCGGCCCCGGCCAGGACCGCGGGGACGGTGACCGCGTAGACCACGCCCACGGCCACCGCGGGGATGATCTGGTCGATCAGCCAGGCCGCCAGCCGTTTTCCGGCCGGTGCGTTGACCAGGTTGAGGGTTCTCTGCACGGTTCCTATTCCTTGCTCGCTTGGTCGTCCACTGTACGGACTGCTCGGGTGCCACCGCCACGCCGGGCCGGGCGTGACCGCGGTTCGGCCGCGCGCTCCTCCGCCCGGCGCCCGGAGGCCGCCGCACGGCGGGCCAGGCGCTGCTGGCGCCGCAGCTGGTGCCGCTGCCGGCGCCGGGCGCGGGCCTCGAGCACGAGGGACCGCGGGGAGAACCTCGCCCGCAGCCGTCGCCAGCCGCCCACCGAGCCACGGATGCCGGCGATGTTCTCGTCCACCCGCTCCCAGTACTCGGCCACCTGGGCCTCGGTCGGCTCCCCGGGGCCGAAGACGGCGTGGTCGGCGCGGCGGGCCAGCAGGGTGGTGCCGGCCGCCGTCGTCGGGAAGGCGGCGCCCAGTGCGGCGGCGTGCTCGCGCCGGGTGCCGGTGCGCTGCGGCTCCGAGCCCAGGTCCGCGGCCAGGCTCAGCACCTCGGACCAGCCGCCGGAGACCTGCCCGGCCGGGCTGTCCGCGCGACGGCGCCGCGTGCGCCGCCGTCCCTTGAGCAGCGCGATGACCAGCAGCGGGATCATCAGGACGAGGACGGGGATCATCGAGTACACGACGATCATCATCACGGCTCCCCACCGGTCCCACCAGGAGCGCTCCTCCTGCTCGGCGTCCTGCGGCTCCGGCGCGGTGTCCGGCGGGAGGTCGGCCTGTTCCTGTGGCGGGGGCGGGGGCTGCAGCACCTGCGGCTTCGGCGTGGACTGCGGCTGCTGCTGCGGCGGGGTCGGGACGTTGTCCTTGTCCGGGGTGGGGTCCATGGCCACCCAGCCGATGTCCTCGAAGTTGACCTCCACCCAGGCGTGGACGTCCTTGCCCTTGATCTGGACCGGCCCGCCGCCCTCGGGGTGGTTCTCCGGGTAGAAGCCCATGACCACGCGGGCCGGGATGTCCAGGGAACGGGCCATCAGGGCCATCGCCACGGCGTACTGCTCGTCGTCGCCGATCCACTGCTCCGCGTCCAGCAACCGGGTGATGCGCCCGGCGTAGTGCCCGGACAGCGAGGTCACCTCGCCCTCGCGTCCGTTGGAGAACGCCCCGGACTCGTGCAGGGTGGACGCCAGCCCGCCGGCGATGCCGAACGCGGAGTCCTGCCGGCCGGTCAGCTCGGCCGCCTTCTCGGGGACCACCTGCGGCACCCCGGCCAGTTCCGGCATGACCACCGTGGCGAAGTCCCGGTCCTCGAGCTCCTCCGGGTCGACCCGTACCGGGTAGACGACCTCGGCGGTATAGGAGTCCCCGGACTGCAGCGGGATGGCGGACAGGGCGGTCTCGTTGGCGTCGTTGTAGTACAGGGACCGGGACAGCTCGCCGGCCCGCGGCCCGGACAGGGCCACCCCGGTCAGCTTCCCGCCCCCGGGCAGCCAGACGCCGTCGTAGGCCCCGATGGTGATCTCCAGGGACCCGTTCTGGCGGTTCGGCAGGTCCGGGGACTCTGCAGCGGAGAGGCGGGAGGCGTCACCGACCGGCGAGAAGTGCCCACTGGCCTGGGGGTTCACCGTGTAGACCATGCCGTCGTAGGCGTCCAGGGCGGCCAGCCGGACCCGCTGGCCCTCGGGGAGGCCGTCCACCGTGAACAGGACCTCCTCGTGCTGGTCCTTGACGTACTGCCGGAACTTCATCAGCGGGCTCGGGTAGTCGAACAGCTCGATCGGGGGCTCGACCACGTCCCGGAGCACCTTGCGGTCCTGGTCCTGCAGCAGCAGCGGCGAGGCCGCGGCGGTCAGCAGTCCGGCCACCGCCAACACCCCGGCCCCCAGGCCGACCCGTCGCCAGACCAGCCGGCGCGCGGTGGCCGGATGGGTCAGCGTGGTGGTGTCGGCGGACGTCCGGGTCCCGTGCACCCGCATCCGGTGCCGGCGCCAGGCCAGCCAGACGACGGCGGCCATCACCAGCACCATGCCCCGCAGCAGGGCCATGGGGGCGTCCTTGGTGCCGAACAGGATGCCTACGACGGTCATCGCCAGCACCGGGATGAGCGTCCAGTACGGCACCCGCACGCGCCAGGCCAGCAGGCCGGCCACCACGGCGGTCAGCAGCCCGGACAGGTACGGGGCCACCAGCATGCCGCCGTGCACGCCCACCGGTGCCGCGACGGTCAGGATGTCCTTCCACGTGGTCACCGGCGCCGTGAGCAGCACCCCGGGGGCGTCCGCACCCGGCAGGACACCCGCGGCCGGGTCGGCCGGGGTGGCCAGGACGAGGCCGGCGGCCAGGTAGACCGCGATCACCACGCCGGAGGTCAGCCAGGGGCCCCATCGCCGGGAGGAGCTCGCCAGGGCGACGGCCAGGCCCAGGACGATTCCCCCGAAGCCGGCCGTCAGGTACCGGGGGTCCCCGGCGAAGGTGTCGTGGAAGCCGAGCATCCCCAGGCCCAGCAGCACGGTCAGCACGGCGGCGTCGGCGCCCACCTGGGCCCGGGGGTGGCGCAGGCCCCTCTCCCGGAGCCCCGTCCGGGCCCCCGCCATCACGCCGCCGCCTTCCGCAGGGCCAGGCCCAGGTCCTGGAGGTCCCCGATGGAGACCACCGTCAGGTCCCCGATGCTCGCCCGCCCGGTCTCCAGCCCGTGGGCGCACCGGATGGCGAAGGCGCGGACCCCGGGCGGCGCCACGTTGGCGGCCCGGCGCAGCTCACCGGGGCTGGGCTGGCTGCCGGTGACCAGGAAGAACACCGAGGCGTTGGGCACGTGGTCCGCGGTCTCGCGGGCCACGTCCAGGCTGGTCCCGCGCAGCGGCCTGCCCTCGATCCGCGTCATGTCATCGAGCATGTTGCGGCCGGTCTCGGTGTGGATCGGCCCGGCGTGGGTGCGGATGGAGATGTTGCGCTGCTCCTTGAAGGCCTCCAGTCCGATCGAGGCGGCCACGGAGACGGCCAGCTCGAAGTCGTTCTCGGTGGCGTACTCGGCGGTGTTGGTGGACAGGGCGATGGCCAGGTGGGCGCGCCGGGTCTCCTCGAATTGGCGGACCATGAGCGTGTTGGTGCGGGCCACCGTCTTCCAGTGGATGTGGCGGCGGTCGTCACCGGGCACGTAGTCGCGCAGGGCGTGGAAGGAGACGTCCGCGCTGGAGAGGTCCTTCGTGGGCAGTCCCTCCAGGTCCCGGATGAACCCGGCCGAGGACCCCTGCAGGGCCACGGTGCGCGGGTGGACGTACAGGTCCTGCGGCTCGGTCCACCTCAGCTGGCGGCGCAGCAGGCCCAGCGGGTCCTGGCGCACCGAGCGCACCGGCCCGACGACGATCACCGCGCGGCGGTGCGTGGGGATGGTGAACAGGTCCTCGTGCACGGCGCCCGGGCGCATCCGGGGCAACGGGAACACGGCGGTGGCCCGCCCCACGGGCAGCTCCATCGCCACGGGGAGCAGGGCGCGGTCCGCGGTGTTGGTCACCTCGATCGCCCCGACCGCCCGGTCCCCGACGGCCACCCGCGAGCGTGCCAGGTCCAGGTCCACCCGGTAGGAGGAGCGGCCGAGGATGAAGCCGATGGCCAGCAGCAGCAGCAGGACGCCGACCAGTCCGGCGATGAGCGCCTCCGCCCAGCCCAGCGTCGTTCCGACCGTCCAGGCGGTCACCGTCACGGCCAGCACGATCCACCCCAGCGGGGAGACCACCTCGACCACCGGGCGGGCCGATCGCGCCCACCAGCCGGCGGCGGACTCGAGCACCGGCCCCGTGGTGATGGCGGCCGACTCTCCCAGCCGCCTCCACCGCTCCCTCAGGACGCCGGCCACCCCGGCCCCTCGTGGACGGGGCTGCCGTTGCGGGGCGCTCCGTTCCGGGGCCCTCCGTGCCGTCGGCACCTCAGGCCCCGGCGGCGGTGGAACCGCTCCGCGCCGCGGGGTCCCCGGACGTTCCGGCGCCGGCCGACGCCGCGGCGCCCACCCGGACCGGTGCCTCGGCGCGGTGTTGCGGGGCATCCACCTGGGCCAGGACGCGGGTGAGCACGGCCGGCGCGGTGGCCCCGGCGAACTCGGCCTCCGGATCCAGCACCAACCGGTGGGTCCACACGTGCGGGGCCAGGTCCTTGACGTCGTCCGGCAGCACGTAGTTACGTCCCCGGGAGGCCGCACGCACCTTGGCCGCGCGGACCATGGCCATGGCGCCGCGGACCGAGACGCCCAGCCGGGTCTCGTCCGCGTCGCGGGTCTCCTCGGCCAGCTCGGCGATGTAGTTCAGCACGGCCCCGTCCACGTGGACGGTGGTGGCCAGCTCGGCCATGTCCCGGATGGCCTGGGTGGTGATGATCGGGCTCAGGGCACCGGAGCGGTCCTTCGTGGCGGCACCGGAGAGCAGCTCGACGGTGGAGCTGCGGTCGGGGTAGCCGATCGAAGTCTTGATGAGGAAGCGGTCCAGCTGGGCCTCGGGCAGCCTGTACGTGCCAGCCTGCTCGATCGGGTTCTGGGTCGCGATCACCATGAAGGGGCGCTCGTTCGCGTAGGTGACGCCGTCCACCGTCACCCTGGCCTCCTCCATCACCTCCAGCAGCGCGGACTGGGTCTTCGGCGAGGCCCGGTTGATCTCGTCGGCCAGCACGATGTTGGCGAAGATCGGTCCCCGGTGGAACTCGAACTCCTGGGTCCTCTGGTCGTAGATCGTCACGCCGGTGACGTCCGAGGGCAGCAGGTCCGGGGTGAACTGGATGCGCGAGTGGGTGCCCTTCACCGTGGCGGCCAGCGACCGCGCGAGCATGGTCTTGCCGGTGCCGGGCGCGTCCTCCAGCAGGACGTGGCCGTCCGTCAGCATCGCCGTGAGCACCAGCGAGATGACGTCCTCCTTGCCCAGGATGGCCTGGCCGATGTTGTCCGAGATCTTCTCGAACGTGCCGGCGAACCACTCGGCCTGTTCAGTGGTCATGGTCATGGTGCGGTGTCCCCTTCGCTGGTGACGCTGGTGCAGGTGCTGGTGCTGGTGCTGGTGCTGGTGCTGGTGCTGGTGCTGGTGGTCAGTGTGCTGGCGCAGGGCCGGGTCTCAGTATCCCGGCCACGGCCTGATGGGCGTGGTCTTGACCCCGTTGCCGTCGAACACGGCCCAGACCTGGTCGAAGTACGCGTTGCCGGCCCAGCAGTTCAGGTCCCCGGCCCCGCGCCCGTCGGCCCCCACCGAGATCGCGTAGGAGTTGCCCGAACCGATCGTGCGTCCGGACCCGGCCTCTCCCCCGGAGGCCCAGCACTTGGCGGTGTGGGTGCCCGGGGGGAAGTCCTGAACGGAGACCCGCAGCTTGTGGCAGTTGATGTTGCAGCCGCTCTCACTGACGGGTGCCCCGCGCTGGGTGACCCCGCTCGGCTTGGCCGGTGGTGGCGGGGGCGGCGGTGCCTTGTCCGAGGTGGCCTTGCCGGACCACTGCCTGGACTGCTGGGCCGAGGTCTCCAGCGTGGTCTGGACCCGCACCACCACCGTCGAGGTGGTGCTGTACCCGACCCTGGCCGTGTGGGACCCGGCCGTCGCGTCGACCTGCCGGCCGTCCACCGTGACCGTCATGGTCAGGCCCCGGCCGTTCTCGTAGTCGCGGACGTTCGGGTTCCAGGAGTGGACCACCTTCTTCTCACCGCCGGAGGACCTCACGTTCGCGGCGTCCCGGATGGGGCCGTACGCGCTGGTCTGGTTGGAGGCGCCCGAGGGGTCTCCGGCGCCGGCGGCGTTGAGCGCCCGCACGGAGACCGTCACGTTGGTGCCGTTGGAACCGACGTTGATGGTGCTCCCGGGCCCTGCGATCCCCTGCCAGCCGCCGCCGTTCACCTGGTACTGGTACCCGGTGACCGGTGAGCCGTTGGTCGAGCCCGGGGTGAAGTCCACCGTGATCTGGTGGTCCTTCCCGGTGGCGGCGATCCTCGGGGTGGAGGGGGCCTTCGGCCGTCCATAGGGGGTGACCGCCGTGGACCGGGCCGAGGGCTCGGAGTCACCGACCCGGTTCTGCGCGACCACCGCGAACGAGTACGAGGACGTGGTCTTCAGGCCGGTCACCTGCTGGGAGGTCCCGGAGATGCCCGCGATGGTCCGCACCCTGGCCCCGCCCTCGTAGACGTGCAGGTCATAGGACGTGATCGTGGCGCCGTTGGCATCCGGGGCTCCCCAGGAGACGTCGATGACTCCCCCGTTCACGGCCGACTGGGCGCGCGCGGCCGAGGGCGCCAGGGGCTGCATCGGTGCCCCGGCCGGCGTGACGGACGAGGACCAGCCGGAGAACTCGGAGGGCCGGTCGGCGTCGTTCACCGCCTGGATCCGGAACTGGTACGCGGTGCCGTTGGTCAGCCCGTCCCACGTCGTGGAGGTGCCGGAGACGGACCGCTGGCTGACGCCGCCGGCCGGGGCCGGGGAGATCTCCACCGTGTACGAGGTGATGGGTGAGCCGCGGTTCACCGGTGCGGTCCAGGACAGGTCCACGGTGCGGTCGCCGTCGGTGCCCGTGGGCGGTGCCGGCTGTTCCGGCTCGACGTCCGGCCGGGCCGGCGCCGAGGCCACGGACGGATCGGACTCGCCGACGTCGTTCGTGGCGGTCACGGTGAACGTGTACTCCTGGTCGTTGGTCAGCCCGGTGAGGGTGCACGTGGTGGCCGGGCACTGCTGGTCCACCCCGGACGCGGAGACCGTGTACCCGGTGATGGCGGAACCGTTGTTGGCGGGGGCGTCCCAGGTCAGCACGACCTCTCCGTCCCCCACGGAATCCACGCGGGGCACCCCCGGTGCCTCCGGCGCGCCCTTGACGTTGAGGGTGATGGTGCCCTGGACCTCGCGGTCGGGGTCCTCCGTCAGGTCCCCGACCGTGTACTGGACGCGCATCTGGCCGACGAAGTCCTGCGCCGGGGTGACGACCACGTCCGACCCGGCGACCTCGACCTGTCCCTGCCCCTCCTGGGTGGTGGCCGCGCGCAGGGACAGCGGCCCCTCCCCCTCGAAGGGATTGACGTCGTTGGCCAGCACCGCCACGGTCTCGGCACGGCCCTGATGGGCGTCCGCGACGGTGTCCGGGTTGGCCACGGCGAGCTCGCGGTCGGAGGCGTTGACGCTGATCGTGACCCGGGCGGCCACGGGCTCGGACCTGCCGTCCGTGACAGACACCTGGGCGGTGCCCCGGGTCCCCTTCGGGGTGCGGTTGTCCGCCCGGACCGAGAGCACCGAGCCCTCCAGGCTCACGTCCACGCCCTCGATGTCCACGGCACCGAGCGCGAACTCCAGGTTCCCGGCGTCCTGCGGGTCCGGGTCGGCGGCGGCCTGGGACAGGTCCAGCCGGGCGGGTTCGGCGCCGGCGGCCACCTCCAGTGAGTTGGACTGCAGGGTGGGCGGGGTGTTGAACTCCTCCTCCGGCGGCGGGATCACCCGGATCGGCTGGGTCAGCACGGACTTCAGCCCGTCCGGGTCGTCAGGTCCCGAACCGTCCGTGACCTCGAAGCTGACGGAGGCGACGCCGGCGTAGTCCCGTGGCGCGCGGAAGACCAGTTCGGTGGCGGAACGGACCAGGTCGGCCTCCGACTGCGGCGAGGAGGTCACCTTCGCCTCCTCGGTAAGACGCGGGGCACGTCCGTCGCGCACCACCACGAGCTCGCCGACGTCGAGGCTCAGGTCCTCCCCGGCCGTCACCTCCAGCGGGGCGTCCGAGCGCAGCGCGGGGCGGGCCTCGCCCGAGCCCGGCACGATCACGAAGGCGTAGGAGGAGAGGGCGTCGGCGTCGGTGAGCCGGTAGGTGATGATCTGCGGGTTGGCCTCCACGGGGACCACCAGCTGGTCGTCCTCGGTCAGTCCCACGCCCTGCGGATCGTCCGGCAGGGCGACCGCGAGGTCGTCCGCTGTGCCGTCCGGGTCCTCGTCGTTGCCCAGGATGTCCACGGTGACCTCGTCCTGGTCCACGGTCTCCTGGAAGGAGACGCGGTCGTCCCGGGCGATCGGCGCCCGCAGCGGGGCCTCCGGGTCCGCCTCGACGGTGAGCGTGCCGGTGTCCGTGCCGCCGCGGCCGTCCGTGATGCCGTACCGCACGGTGACGAAACCGGCCTCGACCGGGGACGTCAGCAGGATGCGGCCGTCCACCAGGGCGGCGTCCGAGCCCTCGGTGGCCTCGAGCGTCTCGAGGAAGCGCAGCTCGTCGCCGTCGGCGTCCGTGTCATTGGCCAGCACGTCCACGGCCACCGGCCGGCCGGGCTGGACGCGGATCGAGTCGTTGACCGCCACCGGTGGGGTGTTCTCCTTGGCCACGGGGGCGATCCCGATCATGATCGTGCCCGTGGCCCGGGCCCCGAGCCGGTCCTCCACGACGTAGGTGAAGGCGTCCGTGCCGGCGGTGCCCTCGGCGGCGGTGTACTCGATCGAGTTCGCGGTCACCTTCGCGGTGCCCAGCGAGGGCGGGGTCTGGAGCTGCACCAGGGACACCGAGTCACCGTCCGGATCGATCCCGTCGAGCGGGATCGGGATGGCCACGGTGTTCCCGGCGAAGACGCGTCCCTCCACGCGTTCGGGCGTGGGCGGGGAGTTGCCCTCCAGGTCCACGGCGGTGACGTGGAAGGTGACCCGGGCGGAGGCCTCCTGGCCGTCCGGACCGGAGACCGTGTACACGGCGGAGACGGTCCCGGGTTCCTGGCCGGCTCGGAAACGGACCATGTTGTCCGCCACCGAGATCAGCCCGTCCGCCTCGTCCACGCCCTCGGCCAGGACCGGCTCCAGCGTGAGCTCGGCCCCGTTGGGGTGCACGTCGTTGTCCAGGACGGGCACGGTGACCACGTCACCGGCCCGCACGACGGCGGTGTCAGGGTTCGGCCGCGGTGGTTCCATCGACTCCGGGGCCGGGATGGGGATGACGGTGACCTCGCCCGTGGAGGCGGCGGTCCCGTTGGTCACGGTGTAGGAGAAGGTCAGCGGCTCGGCCAGGCCCCGCTGGTCGGTCACGCGCAGCACGGCGTTGCGCTCGATCGAGACCCCGATCGGCGCGTCCTGGGGCACGTCGACCTGCTGGACCACCAGCACCCCGCCCTCGGGGTCGGTGTCATTGCCCAGGATGTTGACCAGCACGTCCCCGTTGGCCGGCACCAGGGCCACGTCCCGCACGGCGATCGGCGCACCGGGGTTCTTCTCCGGGTCCTTGACGTCCACCCGGATCAGTCCCGGGGCGGAGGCCGGGCCGTTGGTGGCGACGTACTTCAGGTAGAAGGTCCGCTCCTGGCCGGAGCGGAACGAGACCGTGCCCGTGTCCGGGTTCATCTGGACCTCGGCGCCGGGGACCGGGTCCACGTGGGCCAGGCGCAGTTCGGAGCCGGTGGGGTCGAAGTCGTTCGCCAGGGGCGAGAAGGTGGCCTCCTCCCCCAGGTTCACGGTGACGTGGTCGGTGGCGGTGATGGGCGGTGCGGACCCCTCGGGCAGCACCTCGATCACCACGCGGCCCGTGGCGGACTCGCGGCGGTCGGAGACGGTGATCTCCAGCTCCTTGGTGCCGGTGGACTTGCCCACGTCCTCGAAGGTCAGCACCCCGTCCGGCCGGACCCGGACCACGTCCCCGTCCTCGGAGACGGCCCCCATCAGCTGCAGGTCGTCCCCGTCCGGATCCTGCCAGTCGGTGAGGATGTTCTGGGAGACCTCGGTGCCGGCCTGGACCCGCAGCGTGGTCACGCGTTCCTGCTCGGGGGCGCCGTTCTGGGCCTCGGGCACCACCCGGACGGTGGCCCGGGCGGTGTCCGTGCCACCCCGGCCGTCGTCGGCCTCGTAGGTGAAGGAGGCGTTGCCGGTGGCATCGGGGGGGACGACGAGCTGGAAGCCGGTGCTGTCATGGATGGGCTGCAGGGTGCCGACCTGCGGCTGGTCGCCCTTCAGCGCGGCGGTCAGCAGGTCCCCGTCCGGGTCCACGTCGTTGAACAGCACGGGCAGTGCCGTCGTCCGGCCGGCCCGGACCCCGAAGGAGTCGTCCCGGGCCACCGGTCTCTGGTTCTCCTCCTGGCGGTCCGGCAGCTCGATGGAGTCGGTGATCTCGTCCGACTCCTCCTCCTCCTGCTCGCCCTCGCCCTTCGGCGGTTCCAGGTCGGCCCAGTTGTTGACGATCTTCATGGCGTCCTGGACCAGCCAGGTGTTGCCCTGCGAGATGTCGTTGAGCACCACCACGTCCCGGTTGACGCGGAAGACCAGCTGCGCGGCGGCGGGGATCTCGGGGATGCGCTCGGTGACGTCCTGGGCGTCGTCGTCACAGTCCCGCTGGTACAGGCCGGACCCCTGCCAGGCGGAGTGCGTGCACGTGCCCACGCGGACCGGCTGGACCGGGGTGCCCGTGGCCTCCGCGGCCGAGTACGTGGCCTCTCCCCCGTCCAGGGGGACGGTGGCCGTCTTGTTGGCGAGCGCGACGACGGCGCCGTCCGCCTCCGGTCCGGGCGCCTGGAGCCGTCCCCCGGCCGGGTCGACGACGGTGGAGGACCGCCCCTCGGAGGTCACCAGCGTGCCGGAGTCCGCGTCGAACACCACGCCGGTGTCCCCGACGGCGGAGACCTGCGGGGACGCCAGTCCCTTGAGCCCGTCCACCTCGGTGGAGACGATCTCGCGGAATCCGGCCGGTTGCCCGGCCGAGGCGCCCCCGTCACCGGCGCCGTCCTCCCCCTGCCCGCCGTCCTCCCCCGTGCCGACCCGTTCGGTCGCGGCGGCCTCCCGGCGCTCGGACTCGGTCAGGGGGCGGAAGCCCGTGATGAGCTCGGCGTCCAGGTCCGCGATCCACACGGTGTCGTCCCGGCCCACGGCCGCGGCCACGCGGCCCTCCGCCTCGTAGAGCGGTTCGGCGCCCTCCGAGGACATCGCCCCCATCTCGGCACCGGCGGCGGCGTACACGCGCCCGCGCTCGGCATCGACGACGGCCACGACGTCCTGGCCGTAGGAGAAGCCCGCGTTGGCCGGCAGCATGTTCTCGTCCGTCAGCTCGAAGGCGGCAGGGTCCACGGTGACCAGTGCGCCGATCTCGCGGTCGCGCAGGTAGACCTGGTCCGCGTGCTGGGCCAGGTCGTACTCGGTCATGGTGGTGGTGACGCCGCCGTCGAGGGTCTGCGACTGGTAGTTGAGGTGGGCGACCTTGCTCTCCTCGCGGTTCACCACCCACACGCCGCCGTCGTTGAGGTCCACGTCCGCGGTCTGGAAGCCCGGGTAGAGGATGGCGCCGGTGACGGCGAGCGCGGACACCCCGACGAACGCCGTGGCCTTCAGGGCACCCTGGCGTCCGGCACCGAAACCTGCATTCACGATGACCCCCCATAGTGACCATTCCAGCGCGCGGGGTCCGTGGACCCACGGGCCGCCCCGGTGAGTCTATCCCGTGGAACACGGCCACAACCGCACCCGACATGGGGAGTTCTCCCCATCGGGCGTGGTGTGGCGGGGGTTCAGTCGACGACGAGTCCCTCGCCGGTACCGGACATGAGGATGGACGGACGGATCTCACCGAAACCGCGCACCATCTGCGGCGGCTGCGGGATCAGCACGAAGCGCTCGTCCCCCTCCAGGGCCAGGGCGGTCATCGCGTCGACCAGCACGCTGCCCGGGTCGGCGAGCGCGGTCAGCCGGGAGGCCAGGTTCACGGTGGGTCCGTAGATGTCCCCGAGGCGGGACAGCACGCGCCCCCAGACGAGGGACACCCGGGCGGAGGGCAGCACCGGGTCCTCGCTCATCGCCTTGGCCAGCGCCAGCGAGATCTGCGCCCCGGCCTCCGGGGTCTCGGCGTTGAACAGCACCTCGTCCCCGACGGTCTTGACGAGCCGGCCGCCGCCGATCGAGATGATCTCGGCGCACTTGTTCTCGAAGCGCTGGACCATCTGGGCCAGGGTGCGCTCGTTCATCCGCCGGGAGAGCGAGGTGTAGGAGACCATGTCCGCGAAGCCCACGGCGCGGGCCAGCGGCAGCGGGGCGTCGTCCTCGGACCCGTCCCGGCCGATGGCGCTGGCGGCCAGTCCTGCCTCGGCCCGGACGGTCAGTCGCTGCAGGGCCGAGTTGAGCTGGCGACGGTAGGAGTACTCCATCACCTGTTCGAGCGGCTCGATGATCTCGGGGAGCATGCCGACCACGGCACGGCGTGCCTCCGGGTCCGTCATGCCCTCCTCGCTGATCTTGTTCTCCACGAGCGCCTCGATCTGCCAGACGACCATCCGGTCCGTCATCTGGCCGATCGAGCGGGTCAGCGAGATGGCGGTCTCCTCGTTGAGCACGCCGCGGCGCACCAGGTCGATCATGGTGCCGATCGCGGCCGTGTCCTTCGGCGTGAAGGCCCGGTCCCCGTCCTGGACGTTCGGGAACCCCAGGGCGCGCCAGAGCTTGCGGGCGGAGATCAGTGAGACGCCGAGCTCGCCGGCCATCTCGCGGCGGGTCAGCGTGCGCGGGCCGCCGAGCAGGTCCGTCTCCAGGGCGGAGATCGCCTGGGTCCAGGTGGCCGGGTCCTCCTGGATGGCCAGCGACGAGGTGGCGGTGGTGTCCGGCGGCGACTCGGCCGGTTCCGGTTCCGAGGACGGCCCGGCGGCCACCCCGGCCGCGCCCGGCTCCCCGGGTGACCGCGGTGCCGTCGGCTCGCCGCCCGCCGGGATCACCGGCAGCGGGGAGGTGACGGGGAAGGGCTCATCGGCGTGGCCGGCGGGCCCCGCCGGCCCGTCGGCGCGGGACGGGTCCTCAGCCATGGTGACCACCGCCCCCGGCGGAACCGGGCGATGCCGGGGCCGGCGAGACCGTGTACGAGGAGTACGGCGGAGCGGCCTGCTCCGCCACCTGCCGGCGCAGGGAGGCCACCTCGCGCAGGATCAGCTCGCGGAACCGCACCGCCTCCGGCATCCCGGCCAGCACCCATTGGGAACCGGCTCCGTGCTCGATGACGAGGTCTCCGGCACCGGCCATCCGCTGGCCCCGGCGCTGGCGCAGCCGCACGTCGTACACGGCCAGCAGGTGCAGGGCGCGCTCCCGGGACCGGCCCGGGCCGGCGCGCTGGACGATCCGGAGACTGGTGAGGACGGTCGTGCGCGTGAGCCACCGCCAGGCCGGGCGCAGGCAACCGAACAGCAGGGCCAGGGCGGCGAGCACCCAGACGGCGCCGGTCAGCCATGGACGCGCCTGGACGAGGGCCTCGGGGAGGTCACCGCGGGCCAGGACGCCCTGGAGGTACCCGGTGGCCAGGGCGATGAGCATCAGCCGCAGGACGGGCATGGTCAGGGCGCGCGGATGGGCCCGGGTGCGCACGCGCACCTGTTCCTCTGGTGACAACCGCAATCCCACGTCCGTAGCGTCCTTCCCTGTGTGACGGTCCTGTGTCACGGTCCCCCGGGTGTCACGGTCCCCTGGGTCAGCGGCGCAGGTGCACGACGTCGGCGGCGGAGACCTCCAGCAACTCACCCCGCCGGGAGGCACCGGCGACCGCTGCCTCTATCCTCCCACGGTCGGCGGGCTCGATCAGCAGGGTCCCGCCCGGCCCCAGCCCCCGGGCGGTGCCGGCCAGCGTGGTCCCGCCCGGCAGCTCGGCCCGGACCTCCGCCCCCAGGGTGCCCAGTCGCTCGACGACGGCGCCCACCGCCGGGTGCGTCCCGTCGACGTCGGCGCCGGGGTCGGCACCGGGACCGCCGATGGCGGCCTCGAAGGCCGCCAGGGCCTCGCCCAGGGAGCGCAGGAGGGCGTCGAGGACGTCCACGGCGAGGGCGGAGGTCCCGTCCGCCGGCCCCCGGTCCCCGGCTCCGTCGGGCAGCCACTCCGCCATCGACGTCGCGGTGGGGACCGGGGCCCCCTCGGGGCCGAAGTCCAGGTTGAGCCCCAGCCCCAGGACGATCCCGGACTGGTCCGGCAGCACCCCGGCGAGGATGCCGCAGAGCTTGCGGCCGTCCGGGGCCAGGACGTCATTGGGCCATTTCACCGTGGCGGCGATCCCCCGCCGGTCGAGTTCCCCGGCGGTCACGGCGGCCGCGATCAGGGTGGCCCAGCTCCAGTGCTGGAAGGGCACCCGGAGCCGCAGCACGACGGACACGGACAGGGCGGTGCCGGCCGGCGTGGTCCAGTCACGCCCCTGCCGTCCCCGTCCGGTGCGCTGGTCCAGGGTGGCCACGGCACGCAGGTGCGGCCAGTCCCGCGGCGCATCCGCGGCGGCCTCGAGCACGAGCTGCTGCGTGGAACCGGTGTGGTCGAGCCAGGTGACCTCCGGGACGGGGGGACGGGCTGCGGCGGGGGGCGTGTCACTGTCCATGACCACAGGTATACCCCGTTCCGCCCGTCCGGCCGGCGGACCTACACCACCGCCCGGCACGGCGGTACCCTCGTGTCCTCCGGTTCGGTGACTGGTGAACGGGGTCGGGCATGACGGGTGACCAGTGGGCCAGGCCCACCGCCTACGAACGGTTCATGGGGCGGTGGAGCCGCCTGCTGGCACCGCGGTTCCTCCAGTGGCTCCAGGCCCCGGCGGGAGGGCACTGGCTGGACGTCGGTTGTGGCACCGGCGCGCTCACCGCCGCCCTCTGCGCGAAGGCCGATCCGGCATCCGTGCTGGGCTGTGACCCCTCGGAACCGTTCATCGAGTACGCCCGCGAGCACGTGCCGGACCCGCGGGCGCGCTTCGTGGTCGCCCAGGCGCCCGGGCTGCCGGCACGTGAGGGCGGTTATGACGGCATCAGCTCGTTGCTGGCCCTGAACTTCATGCCTGACCCCGGGCAGGCCGTGCGGCAGATGGCGGCCCTCCTGTCGGGCCCGCACGCCCAGGTCTCGGCCTGCGTCTGGGACTACGGGGAGCGGATGCAGATGCTGGACCGGTTCTGGCGCACGGCCGCGGCGGTGGACCACCGTGCCCGTGAGCTCGACGAGGCCCGGCGCTTCCCCCTGTGCAGGCCCGAGGCACTGGAGAGGCTGTTCCGTGGGGCCGGGCTGCGGCGGGTGCGCGTGGAGCCGGTGTGGCTGCGCACCGTCTTCGCGGGGTTCGAGGACTACTGGCAGCCCCTGCTCACCGGGGACGGACCTGCCCCGGCCTACGTGGCCACCCTCGACGAGGACCACCGGGATGCGCTGTGCCGGAGGCTCAAGCAGGCCCTGCCCGGGGGCACGCACGGCAGGATCTCCCTGCTGGCGCGCTCCTGGGCCGTCCGCGGCATGTTCCGGTGAACGCACGCCACCGGATCCTGCCCCGGCCCCGCGGCGTGGCGGGTCCCGCGGTGCGCATCGGTTGCGACGGGGCGCAACGGCTCCGACGGGGCGCGTCGGGCGTACGTTGTGCGGTTCCTACAACGGGCTCCCGGCCGCTCCTGCCTAGACTGGGGCGATGACAGCGGTCGTCCGCGCCTCGAGGGGTTCGGACCGCCCGGCTGGACTTGTATGAATGATCCAAGCGACGGAGGACCCGTGACCCTTCCTGCCCAGGCCGGCACCGGGACGAGCCCGGACGAGGCCGCACCGGACCTGACGACCACGGCGGGCAAGCTGCAGGACCTGGCCCGGCGCCGGGCCGAGGCGGCCCTGCCCGCCGGCCGGGCCGCCGTCGAGAGGCAGCACGCGCGCGGCAAGCACACGGCCCGCGAGCGCGTGGACCTGCTGCTGGACCCCGGGTCCTTCGTGGAGTTCGACGCCCTGGCGGTGCATCGCACCACGGCGTTCGGGATGGAGCGCAAGAGGCCGGTCGGTGACGGCCTGGTCTCCGGGTACGGCACCGTGGACGGCCGGCTGGTGGCCGTGTACTCCCAGGACTTCACGGTCTACGGCGGTTCCCTCAGCCAGGTCAACGGCGAGAAGATCGTCAAGGTCCAGGAGTTCGCCGCGCGCAACGGCTGCCCGGTGATCGGCATCAACGACGGCGGCGGCGCCCGCATCCAGGAGGGCGTGGCCTCGCTGGCGATGTTCGCGGACATCTTCCGCAACAACGTCATGTCCTCCGGGGTCATCCCCCAGATCTCCGTGATCATGGGGCCCTCCGCCGGCGGCGCCGCCTACTCCCCCGCACTGACCGACTTCATCATCATGGTCGACCAGACCTCGCACATGTTCATCACCGGGCCGGACGTCATCAGGACCGTCACCGGTGAGGACGTGGACATGGAGACCCTCGGGGGCGCCCGGCAGCACAACACGGCCACCGGCACGGCCGCCTACCTGGCCCCCACCGAGGAGGACGCCCTGGAGTACGTCCGGGAACTGCTCGAGTTCCTGCCGGCCAACAACCTGGCCGAGGCTCCCGTGGAGGCGTTCGTGGAGGAGCTCGAGGTCACCGACGAGGACCTTGAGCTGGACACGCTGGTCCCGGACTCGGCGAACCAGCCCTATGACATGCTCACCGTGATCGAGCACCTGCTGGACGAGGGCCACTTCCTCCAGGTCCATGAGCTCTACGCCCCCAACGTGATCACGGGCCTGGGGCGGATCGAGGGCCGGACGGTGGGGGTGGTGGCGAACCAGCCGATGCAGTTCGCCGGCACCCTGGACATCAACGCCTCGGAGAAGGCGGCCCGCTTCGTGCGGTTCTGCGACGCCTTCAACATCCCGATCATCACCCTCGTGGACGTCCCGGGCTTCCTGCCCGGCACCGACCAGGAGTTCTCCGGCATCATCCGCCGCGGCGCCAAGCTGATCTACGCCTATGCCGAGGCCACCGTGCCGAAGCTGACGGTCATCACGCGCAAGGCCTACGGCGGGGCCTACATCGTCATGGGCTCGAAGAAGCTCGGCGCGGACGTCAACCTGGCCTGGCCGACCGCGCAGATCGGCGTGATGGGGGCCCAGGGCGCCGTGAACATCCTCTACCGGCGCGAGCTGACGGCGGTGGAGACCGCGGGCGGGGACGTGGAGGCCAAGCGCGCCGAGCTCGTCGAGGACTACGAGGCCGAACTGCTCAACCCCTACCAGGCGGCCGAGCGGGGATACGTGGACGACGTCATCACCCCCGCCGAGACGCGCGTCCAGCTCGTACGCGGCCTGCGCGCCACGTTCCACAAGCGCGAGGCCCGGCCCGCCCGCAAGCACGGGAACATCCCGCTGTGACCACCACGCACGGCACCACCACGGGGAGGAGAACCCTGGAGATGAGCACGCTGACGAACCACGGGACGGACACGGACACCGGCGAGGAGCCCACGGTGGTCATCCGCGGGACCCTGGACGCCGAGGAGACCGCGGCCCTGACCGCCGTCCTGCAGGCCCTGGCAGTCCAGGCCGGCGACGCGGGGAACGGGGGCACCGGGCCGGACGGCACGGACCGCACCCTGGACCGCCGCCGCCGGCTGGGCCTGTGGGCCCGCCCCGGTTCCGACTCCTGGAGGCACGCCGCCGGGGCGAGCTGACCGGTGCCGGGCCCCCGCCCCGGGCGGCGGGTCCGGGGCGGCCCAACCCTGTCTGCCCGGCTGGTGCCGGACCTATGATGTGGCCACCCCCGCGCGACACGCCGCGGCATCCAGCCCCCGTGTCCTCCCCGCCGCACGCCTCATGAGACACCGGTTCCGTCCCACCACTCTCGACCGAGGATCCATCATGAAAACCCTGTCCCGCACGTTCACGGTGGCCGGATTCGCCACCCTGCTCACCGCCTTCGTCGGAGCCACGGCCGCCCAGGCCGCCACGAGCGCCACCCTGCCGGACGAGGGCACCCTGCTCGGTGACGGCGCCGGGGTCTCTCTCTCGGTGGACTTCGACTGCGACGCCGGCTGGTCCGCCAACGTCTGGGTCGAGGCCGCCCAGCGGACCGGCGGGGACAAGGTGGCGACCGGCATGGGGTACTCCACGACCGTGGAGTGCGCCGCCGGCGAGGAGTCCGTCGACGTGGTGCTCCTGGCCGCCGGGGACTACCTCGCCTTCGAGGAGGGTGACGCGGTGGTCCGCGTCTCCGTGTCCGCGTGCGGCACCGAGACCTGCGACCAGGCCGTGGCGGCCGGCGTGATCGGGTTCAGCGAGGACGGCGACCACGACGACGAGTGAACGCCGTGGGGCGGGCCTGGCCCACCCGACGGCGCGCGGGGGCGTGGCGGGGCCCGGGGCCCCGCCGTAGCCCCGTCGTAGCCAGGTCGTGGACCCGCTGTGGCCTGCGCCACCTGGTCGACTACGCTCGGAGGGGTGAACGCAGCGCACCAGAACCAGCCCACCGCCTCCGCGGGCGCCACCGGCCTGACCCGCCGGCCCAGCCCCATCGACGAGCTCGCCGACCGCTACTTCGCGGACACCCTCGCGTTGAACCCGGAGGAGGCCACGGCCCTGGGCCACCCCGGTCACGAGACCGAGTACGCGGACTACTCCCCCGCCGGCACCGCCGCCCAGGACGACCTCGACCGCCGGGTCCTGGCCGACCTCGACGCCCTGGACCCGGTCGACGAGGTCGACCGGGTCACCGCCGCGGCGATGCGCGAGCGGATCGGGCTGCAGCGGGAGATCACCGCCACGCAGCGCACGGAGCTGAACAACCTGGCCTCCCCCGCCCAGGGGATCCGCGAGATCTTCGACCTCATGCCCACGGACACCGCCGGGCAGTGGGAGCACGTCGCCGGACGCCTGGCGAACCTCCCGGCCGCCCTGGAGGGCTACCGCGCCTCGCTGCTGCACTCCCGGGAGGCCGGTCAGGTCCCCGCCCGCCGCCAGGTGGACATCGTCATCGAGCAGGCCGAGGCGCACTCCTCCCCCGGGGGCTTCTTCCCGGGCCTGGTCGAGCGGGCCGGGGCGGCCGGCGTCGTGCCCTCCTCCCTGCTGACCGAGCTGGAGGGCCGGGCGCTGCGCGCCGGGGAGGCGTACCGGTCCCTGGCCACGTTCCTGAAGGAGGAGCTGCGCGACGCCGCCCCGGAACGTGACGCGGTGGGGAGGGACTACTACGCCCTGGCCTCCCGGGAGTTCCTCGGGGCCAGCGTGGACCTGGAGGAGACCTACCAGTGGGGTCTGGAGGAACTGGCGCGGATCGTGGCCGCCCAGCGGGCCGACGCCCAGGCCATCCGCCCCGGGGCGGGCATCGAGGAGGCCCGGCAGGTGCTCAACGCCGACCCGGCCCGGCGCCTGGAGGGCACCGGCGCGCTCAGGGACTGGATGCAGGCCACCTCGGACGCCGCCCTGGAGGCGATGAGCGCCTACTTCGACGTCCCCGCGCCCATGGACCGGATCGAGTGCATGATCGCCCCCACCCAGGAGGGGGGCGTGTACTACACCGGACCCTCGGAGGACTTCTCCCGCCCGGGCCGGATGTGGTGGTCCGTGCCCGCCGGTGAGGACTCCTTCACCACGTGGGAGCAGAAGACCACGGTCTACCACGAGGGCGTGCCCGGCCACCACCTGCAGGTCGCCACGGCCATGCTGAACCGGGAGGAGCTCAACGACTGGCGGCGCAACGCGCTGTGGACCTCGGGTCACGGCGAGGGCTGGGCCCTGTACGCGGAGCAGCTGATGGAGGAGTTCGGGTTCCTCCAGGACCCGGGAGACCACCTCGGGATGCTCGACGCCCAGCGGATGCGGGCGGCCCGCGTGGTGTTCGACATCGGCGTGCACTGCGGCTTCGAGGCCCCGGCCGAGTACGGCGGCGGCACCTGGACCCCGGAGGCCGGCTACGCCTTCCTGCAGGAGCACATCAACGACACCCCGGGCCAGGTGCGGTTCGAGTTCATCCGCTACCTCGGCTGGCCCGGCCAGGCCCCGGCCTACAAGATCGGCCAGCGCATCTGGGAGCAGATCCGCGCCGAGCACGCCGCCCGCGCCGGCCACGAGGGCGGGACCTTCGACCTGAAGGACTTCCACACGCGCGCGCTGCGCCTGGGGTCGATGGGCCTGGACACCCTGCGCGAGGCACTGGCATGACCGTCCCGCCCGCCGCAGCCGCACCCCGGCTCGTCCTGGCCTCCGCCTCCCCGGCCCGCGCGCGGATCCTCGAGGCCGCCCGGATCGGGTTCACCGTGGTGGTCTCGGAGGTCGACGAGGACGCGGTCGCCGAGGCCCACCCGCTGGCCGGACCGGCCGAACTCGCCCTGCTGCTGGCCCACGCCAAGGCGGAGGACGTGGCCACGCGCCCGGAGGCCGCCGGAGCCCTGGTGCTGGGCTGCGACTCGGTGTTCGAGCTGGACGGGACCGCCTACGGCAAGCCCTACGAGCAGGGGGTCGCTCGGGACCGCTGGCGGCTGCAGTCCGGGCGCACCGGACAGCTGCACACCGGGCACTCGCTCATCGACACCAGCCACCACGCCACGGCCGGGCTCCGCGGGCCCGATGCCGGCAGCGCACCGTCCGCGACCGCGCTGGCGACCGCCTCGGTCACCTTCGCGGACGTGACGGAGGCCGAGATCGCCGCGTACGTCGGTTCCGGGGAGCCCCTGCAGTGCGCGGGGGCCTTCACCATCGACGGTCGGGGCGCCGCGTTCGTCTCGGCCGTGCACGGTGACCCGAACGCCGTGATCGGGGTGTCCGTCTCGACGTTGCGCGGCCTGCTGCACCAATTGGGGTGGTCCATCACCGACTTGTGGGATTCCTACAAGTGAGGACAGCCGACGCGGGGAAACCGCGCCGGATCCTGTAGGAATCCCACGGCCCGGTCTAGGCTCGGGCAGGTGAGCCTGCAGCCGGTGTCCGGTACGGACCGACAGGCTCCTGACGCGAACCGCTTGTGAAGGAGTCCCCACCCGATGCCCCAGACGACGCCGAACGCCCCCACCGCCCCGCGCCGCTTCTCGCGGGTGCTGGTGGCCAATCGCGGGGAGATCGCCGTCCGGGTCATCCGGGCGGCCCACGACGAGGGGCTCACGGCCGTGGCCGTCTACGCCGAGCCGGACCGCGATGCGCTGCACGTGCGGATGGCCGACGACGCCATCTCCCTGGGCGGGGCGACCGCCGCCGAGTCCTACCTGGCGCAGGAGAGGATCCTGGCGGCGGCCAGGACCGCCGGCGCGGACGCCGTGCACCCGGGGTACGGGTTCCTGTCCGAGAACGCCGACTTCGCCCGGGCGGTCGAGGCCGCCGGGCTGGTGTGGATCGGCCCCCCGCCGGCCGCCATCGAACGGCTCGGGGACAAGGTCTCGGCCCGGCACCTGGCCCAGGAGGTCGGCGCCCCCCTGGTCCCCGGGACCGCCGATCCCGTGGCCGACGCCGGCGAGGTGCTGTCCTTCGCCGACGCGCACGGCCTGCCCCTGGCCATCAAGGCGGCCCACGGCGGTGGCGGCCGGGGCATCAAGGTGGCCCGGACCCGCGAGGAGGTCCCGGAGCTGTTCGAGTCGGCGGTGCGCGAGGCCACGGCCGCCTTCGGCCGGGGCGAGTGCTTCGTGGAGCGCTTCCTCGACGCGCCCCGCCACGTGGAGACCCAGTGCCTGGCCGACCACGCGGGGACCGTGGTGGTGGTCTCCACCCGCGACTGCTCCCTGCAGCGCCGCAACCAGAAGCTCGTGGAGGAGGCCCCGGCCCCGTTCCTCACCGCCGAGCAGCAGCAGCGGCTGTACGCCGCCTCCAAGGACATCCTGCGCGCCGCCGGTTACGTGGGCGCCGGGACGTGCGAGTTCCTCGTCGGCGCGGACGGCACCATCTCCTTCCTCGAGGTCAACACCCGGCTGCAGGTGGAGCACCCGGTCTCCGAGGAAGTCACGGGGCTGGACCTGGTCCGCGAGCAGTTCCGGCTGGCCCGCGGTGAGGAGCTCGGCTACCGGGACCCCGAGGTCCGGGGCCACTCCCTCGAGTTCCGCATCAACGGGGAGGACGCCGGCCGGGACTTCATGCCGGCCCCCGGCACCCTGACCCGGTTCCGGCTGCCCTCGGGTCCGGGTGTGCGCGTGGACACCGGCGTCGAGGAGGGCGAGACCATCAGCGGGAACTTCGACTCGATGATCGCCAAGCTCATCGTCACGGGCGCCACCCGCGAACAGGCCCTGGAACGCTCCCGGCGGGCGCTGGCGGAGATGCAGGTCGCCGGTATGCCCACCGTGCTGCCGTTCCACCGCGCCGTGGTGGCCGACCCGGCGTTCGCCCCGCGGGACGGATCCGCCTTCACCGTGCACACCCGGTGGATCGAGACCGAGTTCGAGAACACCATCGAGGCGTTCGCGGCACCCGTCGCCGCCCCGGACCAGCCCGGGACGGAGGACCGCCGCTCAGTGACCGTCGAGGTCAACGGCAAGCGCGTGGAGGTCACGCTGCCGGCCATCTTCGGCGCCATCTCCACCGCGGCGGGCAATGCCCGGGCCGGCAGCCGGCGCCGGAAGGCCCGCGGCGGCCGCGGCGTGACGGCCGCCGCCGCCGACGGGGACACGCTCACCTCACCGATGCAGGGCACCATCGTCAAGGTCGCCGCCGGGGTCGGGGACACCGTGGCCGAGGGGGACCTCATCATGGTGCTGGAGGCGATGAAGATGGAACAACCGCTCACCGCCCACAAGTCCGGCACGATCACCGAGCTGGCGGCCGCACCGGGGGCCACGGTGACGGCCGGTGCCGCCATCGCCGTCATCGGGGACTGAGGCCGGGGACCGGAACTCCCCCGGCGTCCAGAGCGTCTCAGGATGTGGACGGACTGTCCGCATGCTGACCATGCGCATAAGATAGTGGGGCCGCAGAACCCGCACCGGTCCTGCCGGTCACCGCACCGGGCCCGCACCTTCGGCCCCGGGTCACCGGTTTCGCCCGTTCACGCGGCCATCATCATTGCCTTCCCGAGGAGTCTTGCCATGCCCGCTGACCTGTCCACCGACGGTCCGGCCTCGCCGGAGCCGGTCGACGCCAAGGACGACGGCACCGCCGAGCTGGGTGTCCCCCGCTCGCGCGTGGTGCTGGCGTCACTGATCGGGACCTCGATCGAGTTCTACGACTTCTACGTCTACGCGACCGCGGCCGTCTCGGTCTTCCCGCTGATCTTCTTCGCCTCGGGTGACGAGGGCGCCGCCCTGCTCGCGTCCATGGCGACCTTCGGCGCCGCCTTCGTCGCCCGGCCCGTCGGCTCCGTGCTGTTCGGCCACTTCGGCGACCGGATCGGGCGCAAGGCCACCCTGATCGGCTCCCTGCTGACCATGGGCATCGCCACGTTCCTCATCGGGATGCTGCCGACCTACTACCAGATCGGCCTGTGGGCCCCGGCCCTGCTGACCATCCTGCGCTTCTGCCAGGGCCTCGGCCTGGGCGGCGAGTGGTCCGGGGCGGCCCTGCTGGCCACCGAGACCGCCAAGGAGGGCAAGCGCGCCTGGGCGGCAATGTGGCCCCAGCTCGGCGCCCCGATCGGCTTCCTGCTGGCCAACGGCCTGTTCCTGATCCTGACCCTGGCCTTCAACCACGACTCCACGAACCCGGACATGGACGGCCCGTTCCTGACCTGGGTGTGGCGCCTGCCGTTCCTGCTCTCGATCCTGATGGTCGCCATCGGCATGTACGTCCGCGTGCGCCTGCAGGAGACCCCGGTGTTCCGCCGGGCCGTGGAGAACGACGAGCGCGTCAAGGCACCCCTGGGCGAGGTGTTCCGGAAGAACTGGTGGGAGCTCATCCTGGGCACCTTCATCATGCTGGCCACCTACGTGCTGTTCTACCTGATGACGACCTGGATCCTGTCCTACGCCATCGGCAACCCGGAGAAGACCGGCGGGCTCGGCGTGCCCTACTCCGACTTCCTCGTCCTGCAGCTGATCGGCATCCTGTTCTTCGCGGCGTTCGTGCCGGTGGCCGGCCTGCTCGCCGACCGCTTCGGCCGCAAGCCGACCCTGATCGTCATCACCGTGCTGCTCCTGGCCTTCGGCCTGACCTTCGGCTGGTGGCTGAGCTCCGAGTCCATCGGCCAGGGCACCGACCTGAACAGCGTGCAGATGATGCTGTTCCTGATCGTCGGCATGACGCTGATGGGCCTGACCTTCGGCCCGATGTCCGCCGTCCTGCCGGAACTGTTCCCGACCAACACCCGGTACACCGGTTCCGGCGTCGCCTACAACGTCTCCTCCATCCTCGGTGCGGCCCTGACCCCGTTCGTGGCCGCCTGGCTGGTGCAGAACTACTCGGTGGCACACGTCGGCTACTACCTGGCCTTCGCCTCCGTGCTGACGCTGGTCGCCCTGGTGCTGGCACCGGAGACGAAGACCAAGTCGCTGGATTCCGGCAGCGCCCAGTCCCGGGCCATCGCCGAGGAGATCGTCTCCGAGCCGTGATCGGCTGATCACCCCCCAGCACGACGCCGGCCCGGCACCCTCCTGCGCGAGGGTTCCGGGCCGGCGTCGTGTCCGGCAGGCCATCCCTGCCGGCCCGCCGGCGGCGGGTGCTAGCCTGCGGCCATGGTCGAGCACAAGACCGGTGATCCGGGGGTGACCCTGCGGTTCCTCGGCGGAGCCGACACGGTCACCGGCTCCCGGTTCCTCATCGAGACGCCCTCCACCCGCGTGCTGGTGGACTGCGGGATGTTCCAGGGCCTGAAGGTGCTGCGGGAGCGCAACCGGGCCCCCTTCCCCGTCCGGCCGGACTCGATCGATGCGGTCGTCCTCACGCACGCGCACCTCGACCACACCGGATATGTCCCCGCCCTGGTGCGCGACGGCTTCCGCGGACCGGTCTACGCCACGCCGGGAACGACCGACCTGGCCGCCATCATGCTGCCGGACAGCGGCTATCTCGCCGAGGAGGAGGCCCGGCGCGCGGCGCGTTACGGGTACTCCAAACACGCCAGGCCCCGGCCGCTGTACACCGCGGCGGACGCGGAACGGTCGCTGGAGAGCTTCGTCCGCGTCGACTTCGACGCCCCGCAGGAGCTGGGCGAGGGTGTCCGCTTCACGATGATCCCCGCCGGACACATCCTCGGCGCCGCCGGCGTGCGGCTCGAGGCCGGCGGGCGCTCGGTCCGCTTCACCGGCGACCTCGGACGCCGGCACGACCCGCTGATGCTCCCGCCCCGGCCCCTGGAGCAGGCCGACGTCCTGGTGACCGAGTCGACGTACGGTGACCGGCTCCACCCGGACCAGGCCCCGGAGGACGTCCTGGCCGGCATCGTGACCCGCACGGCGAAGCGGGGCGGTGTCGTGCTGATCCCCGCGTTCGCGGTGGGACGCACCGAGACGGTCCTCTACCACCTCTCCCGGTTGCTGGAGAGCGGACGGATCCCGGACATCCCCGTGTACCTGAACAGCCCGATGGCCATCGACGCGGCGGCCATCTACCAGCGCTATCCCCAGGAGCACCGCCTGGACGCGCGCGCACTGCGCCGGATGTACGGGCTCGCCCGGCTCGTCCGCGATCCGGACGAGTCGAGGCTGCTCAACCTGCGCGGCGGGCCGATGATCATCCTCTCCGCCAGCGGCATGCTCACGGGCGGGCGGATCCTGCACCACGTCGTCGCCTACGGATCCGACCGGCGCAACGCCATCGTCCTCACGGGGTACCAGGCCGTGGGGACCCGCGGCTCCGCCCTGCTCAGCGGCGCCGACTCCCTGCGCATCTTCGGCGCCGACGTCCCCATCCACGCGGAGGTCGTGTCGATCGACGGCATGTCCGCGCACGCGGATGCCGACGAACTGTTCTCCTGGATCGCCGCCGCCCCCCGCCCGCCGGACGTCGTCTACCCGGTGCACGGGGAACGGGTGGCCTCCGATGCCCTGCGCGCCCGGCTGCAACGTTCCCTGGGCTGGCGCGCGCGCACGCCCGAGCACCTCGAGCGCGTGCGGATCTGACGCGGTCCGGAGCCGACGGCACCGGGCCGCGTCGTGGCGGTGCGGGGGTCCGGTCAGGGGGTCCGTGGGATGTTCACACCGCGCGGTGGCGATACCTACCATGGGCCCGTACCCGGGCCCATGGGCCGTCCGTGATCCTCCGGAGCGTGCCCGCCCACACCACCGAAGCACTGGAGGACGGACATCATGAGCGACCTGCTGAGGCGCGGCCACTTCCCCGAACGCCGTATGCCCTTCGACATGCCGGAGACCTTCCGGCGGCTGTTCGAGGGCGAACTGGACAAGGGCATGATCCGGGTCGAGGAGGAGGCCCGCGAGAACGAGTTGTGCATCCGTGCCGAACTGCCCGGGATCGACCCGGACCAGGACATCGACATCAGCGTGGCCGAGGGCATGCTGACCATCAGCGCCGAACGCCGCCAGGAGGAGCGCCACGAGGACAAGGAGGGGTTCCGCTCCGAGTTCCGCTACGGGTCCTTCTACCGGAGCCTGCCCCTGCCGGCCAACGCCACGGCCGAGGACATCAAGGCCTCCTACAGGGACGGGGTCCTGGAGATCACCATTCCGGTCCCCACGCCCCCCGCGGAGGACACCACCGGTCGCAAGATCCCGATCAACCGCGCCTAGGACCGCGCCGGATCCCGGCGTCCCACGAAGGAGGAGTCCCGCATGAAGGCCATGGTCTACGGCGGACCGGGGCAGAAGTCCTGGACCGAGGTCCCCGACCCGTCCGTCCAGCAGCCCACGGACGCCATCGTCGAGATCGAGACCACGACGATCTGCGGCACCGACCTCCACATCCTCAAGGGCGACGTCCCGGCCGTCCGGCCGGGACGCGTCCTGGGTCACGAGGGAGTCGGCCGGGTGGTGGAGACGGGACCGGCCGTGACCGGGGTGGGTGTCGGAGACCGGGTACTGGTGTCCTGCATCTCCTCCTGCGGCCGGTGCGCGTACTGCATCGCCGGGCTCAACTCCCACTGCCTCGGGCAGGAGGGACAGTCGGGGATCGGCTGGGTCCTGGGCCACCTGATCGACGGCACCCAGGCCGAGTACGTGCGGATCCCCTATGCGGACACCTCCCTGCACCGGCTCCCGGACAGTGTCTCCGACACGCAGGGGACCATGCTCTCGGACATCCTGCCCACCGGTTTCGAGATCGGGGTGCGGTACGGCCAGGTCCAGCCCGGGGACACGGTCGCCGTGGTGGGTGCGGGTCCGATCGGACTGGCCGTCATCCTCACCTCGTCCCTCCACGGTGCCGCGCGGGTCATCGCCCTGGACCTGGAGGAGACGCGCCTGGAGCTGGCCCGGTCCTTCGGGGCCACCGAGACGGTCCTGACGTCCTCACCGGACTGGCGCACGGTCGTGGACGGCCTGACGGAGGGACGCGGAGCAGACGTGGCCGTCGAGGCCGTCGGTGTCCCCGAGACCTTCCAGATGGCGCTGGACCTGGTCCGGCCGGGCGGCCACGTGGCCAACGTGGGCGTCCACGGCGCACCCGTGGAGTTCCACCTGGAGGACCTGTGGATCCAGAACCTCACCATCACCACCGGGCTGGTCAACACGAACACCACGCCCATGCTGCTGCGGCTGGTGGCCAGCGGACGGCTGCCGGCCGAGCAGTTCGCCACCCACCGGTTCACGTTCGACGACGTCATGGACGCCTACGACACCTTCGCCCGCCCGGCCGAGACCAGGGCACTGAAGGTCGTCATCACGAGGTGATCGCCCGGGGGGCCGTCCACGGGCCCCCTGTGCCGGCCCGGTTCGCCCCCCGGCTCACCGACGGCGGCCGCGGAGGAAGTACAGAACGGGGCCGACGAAGTTCACGGCGATGACCGCGGCCCAGACCGCCTTGCGACCGTTGACCTGGCCGGCCGGCCGGCGGGCCAGGTCCACCCAGGCCGTGACGGCCAGGGACACCTGGACCGAGGCCAGGGTCAGGATCCCGGCCTGCTCACGCGGGCTGAGGTCACGCCACCTCCGGTGCGGGCGCATCACGGCACCCGGGGATCCGGCCCCGTGGAGGACGCCTGCGGTCCAGCCGGTCCGCCGGGCGGACGGGCTCCGGGGGCGGCCTCTGGCGGCACCGCCGGAACCGGTTCCACCGGGCCCTGGTCGAGCCGGAACGGCGGGTACTCGTCCCGCAGCAGCAGGACGTACGCCGAGACCCGGTACGTCCAGCGGTTCAGGCCCACGACGAAGTCGAAGAGCCCGGTGCTGTACCTGCCGGTGAACAGCAGGGCGACGGCCGCAACGAGGATGAGCAGTCCCAGCAGCGAGAAACCCCAGCCGAGGCCCGAACCGCCCGCGTAGTAACCCCAGCCGATGCCCGAGCCACCCGTGAAGATGCCGACGATGAGCAGGTGGGGGATGGCCAGCAGCCACCACTTCACCAGCACCAGTCCGCGCGACAGGCGATCCGGGTAGGCCACGTCCAACCCGGCCGGATAGTCGGCGCGGGCCAGGGTGAACGGCGGATACCGGTCCGTGCCCAGGGCCGAGTATCCGTAGAACCCCACCCGCCACGACCAGCGCAGCACCCCCACCGTGAAGGCGAACCAGCCCCGCGGATACCGGCCGGTGACGAGGATGGCGATGCCGGCCGCGACCGTGGTCACGAACAGGGCGAACCACAGCAGGGCGAGCACGATGTAGTGCGGGATCGCCAGCAGCCACTTGACCAGCCACAACCAACGGGACACCGGCGGGTCCAGTCGGCCGGTGAAGCGCACAGGGGATGCGCCCCTCGGCAGACGCCCGGACCCGGGGACCGACGCCGGAGCCGCACCGGGCCCCTGCCGGCGGCGATCCCTCCCGACGCGCGCGGCGGGCTCGACGTCCCGGCCCAGGCCCGTTGTCCCGAGGAGCAGCAGCGGAATGCCGATGACAGTGCTGATCAGGCCGGCCCACAGCAGTCCGTTGCCGACCGGGCCGATCAGCTCAGAGCGTGCCCCGGCCTGCAGGTCCACCCAGACCGGCCGGTCGGCGTTCGCGTTCATCACCACGAGGGTCCACCGCCCCGGCTGCGGGGCGAACGTGATCTCCTGCGGCCCGGCGCCCGATGCGGAGACGGCCCAGAAGTCTTCCCCGGCCGGCGGACCCGGCCGGCGATCACCGGGCGTGACCGGCACGTCGTCGCGCATCCTGTCCGAGTCCCAGTCCCGGTCCCAGTCGTCGGAATACGCGTCCGGGATGCTGCGGGGCCAGGCCCGGGGCGCGTCCCAGTCGGTGGCGAGCAGGAGCGAGCGCGGGACATCGGCCAGGTACTCCCGGACATCAGTCTCCTCAGCGATGCCGACGAAGACCTCGTCCTGCGGGACCACGGGGCTCGCCCGCAGTTGCACGCTGCCCAGGTCCGAGAGGTCCACGGTTCCGGACGTGACGGGCTCACCGGCGTCGATCACCACGGCGGGGCTGACCAGGGCGTAGCCGGTGCTGCGGTACCTCTCGGTGTCCCCCAGCAGGTAGCGGCCGTCCTGCTGGGCCGCGTCGGCCCGGAGCAGGACGGCACCGCCGGAGAGCAGGCCCAGGCCCAGCACGCCCAGGAGCACACCGAGGACGAGCAGCACCCAGTGGCCCGGTCTCATCCGGGTGGACGGCGAGGGGTCCGGGACGGCGGACGCGGTCGGCGGGGTGGGATAGGCGGTCATCACGATTACCTCGAGACGGACTGGGCCGGATGGCCCGGACTCTAGTGGCTGTCCCGTGCCCAGATCCAGAGCCGCCCGCCGCCCCCGGGGCGCCGCGCCGGACCGTCCCGCCGGCTACAGGTGGACGTGCAGCCGCCGGGCGGCCTCCGAGATCGAGCCGGACACCGAGGGGTACACGGTGTAGGTGTTGGCCAGGTCGTCCACGTGGAGCTTGTGGGTGACCGCCAGGGCCAGGGCATAGATCAGCTCGGAGGCCCGGGGGGCCACCACCACGCCGCCGATCACGGTGCCGGAGCCCTTGCGGGCGAAGATCTTGACGAAACCGTGGGTGACGTTCTGCATCTTCGCCCGGGGGTTGGTGGCCAGGTCGAGCTTGATGGTGTCCGCCTGGTACTTGCCGGAGGCGATCTGGGCCTCCGTGACCCCCACGGTGGCGATCTCGGGCGAGGTGAAGATGTTCGAGGAGACCAGGTGGGGCTGGAACGGCTTGACGGCATCCCCCATCAGGTGGGCCACGGCCACCCGCCCCTGCATGGCCGCCACGGAGGCCAGGGCGAACACCCCGGTGCAGTCGCCGGCGGCGTAGATCGTGGGCACCGAGGTGCGGGAGACGCCGTCGACCGCGACGTGCCCCGACTCGGTGAGCCGGACCCCGGCCTCCTCCAGCCCGATGCCGGCGGTGTTGGGCACCCCGCCCACGGCCAGCAGGCAGTGGCTTCCCTCCAGCACCCTGCCGCCGGTCAGGTGCACGCGCACACCGTCGGCGGTGCGCTCGACGGACTCCGCACGCGTCTTGCCGATCACCGTGACACCGTCCTCGACGAAGGCGTCCTCCAGCACCGCCGCGGCGTCCTGGTCCTCCCCCGGCAGCACCCGGTCACGGGACGAGACCAGGGAGACCCGGGCGCCCAGCAGGTTGTAGGCGGAGGCGAACTCGGCACCCGTCACCCCGGAACCCACCACGATCATGTGCTCGGGCACCTCGGTCAGGCTGTAGACCTGGGTCCAGTTGAAGATCCGCTCACCGTCCGGCCGGGCCGTCGGCAACTCCCGGGGATCCGCGCCGGTGGAGACGAGGATGGCGTCGGACTCGATCGTCTCGGTGCCCGCGGGCGTGGTGGCCTGGACCGTCGTCGGGCCCGCCACGCGTCCCTCACCGATGATCACCCGGACGCCCAGGCGCTCCAGCGCCCGGTGGATGTCCCGGGACTGCTGCAGCGCCAGGGCCAGCAGGCGCTGGTCCACGACCTTCATGTCCGCCTTCGGCACCGACTCGCCCAGGGTGACCCCGAGTCCGGAGGCGCGGCCGGCCCGGCGCATCGAGTCCGCCGTGGCGATGAGGGTCTTGGAGGGGACCACGTCGGTCAGCACCGCCGAGCCACCCATGCCCTTGCGTTCGACGACGGTCACCTTCGCTCCGAGCTTGGCGGCCACCATGGCGGCCTCGTAGCCGCCCGGCCCGCCGCCGATGATCGTCAGGGATGGATGGGGGATGATCTGGGTGCTGGTCACGGTCCCCATTCTGTCCAACCGCGGGGGATTGTGGAAACCACCCGGTCGGCCACCGCGGCCCGGCCGGGATGGCCCCGGTGACCGCCGCGTAGGATATGCGTCGTGACGGACCCTTCCACGAACCTCCTGCCCACCGACTCCTCCCCCCTGGTCGGCGACCACCCCGGTTTCGACGAGGCCCGCCGGGCGGCGGTCGCCCTCGCGCACGCCACCGAGGCCGAGGTGACGGGCCCGGGCAGCCACCGGATCGCCGTCGTGCTCGGGTCCGGCTGGGGCGGCGCCGCCGAGCTGATCGGCGAGACCACCCACACCGTGCCCACCGCCGACCTGCCCGGCTTCGCCGCGCCCAGCGTCCCCGGCCACAACCCCACGGTGCGCTCCGTGCGGCTCACGGACGGCCGGCGGGCACTCGTGTTCGGCTCGAGGACGCACTACTACGAGCACCGCGACGCCGGCGCCGTGGCGCACACGGTCCGCACGGCCGCCGCTGCCGGCGTGGAGACGGTGGTGCTCACCAACGGCTGCGGTTCACTGGTCCCCGAGTGGGGTCCGGGCACGCCGGTGCTGGTGGCCGACCACATCAACCTCACGGGGGCCACCCCGCTGGCCGGTGCCAACTTCGTGGACCTGACGGACCTGTACTCCCCGCGGATCCGGGACATCGCCCGGTCGGTGGACCCGGGCCTGCCCGAGGGCGTCTACGTGCAGTTCGCCGGGCCCCAGTACGAGACGCCCGCCGAGGTCCGTTACGCCAAGGCGATCGGCGGCGACCTGGTCGGGATGTCCACCGCACTGGACGCGATCGCCGCCCGGCACGCCGGGCTGGAGGTCTTCGGCATCTCGCTGGTGACCAATGCCGCGGCCGGCTTCAGCGGCGAGCCGCTCAGCCACGACGAGGTGGTCCAGGCCGGCCGCGACGCCGGTCCCCGGATCTCCGCCCTGCTGGCCGGGATCATCGAACGCATCTGAGAACGCGGAAGGGCAGGACATGACTGACACCCCGGGGCCGGATCCGGAATTGCTCGCCGTCGCGGAGGACTGGGCCCGCCAGGATCCCGACGACCGCGACCGCGCGCTCCTGGAGGCCGAGATCGTCGCCGCGCGGGCCGGGGACCCGCTGGCGACCGCCTCCCTGACCAGCCGGTTCGCCGGCCCGCTGGCCTTCGGCACCGCCGGGCTGCGCGCCGAGGAGGGCCCCGGCCCGGCGCGGATGAACCGTGCCGTCGTGCGGCGCACCGCGGCCGGCCTGGCGCGCTACCTGCTGGCCCGGCTCGGTGACGCCCGGGGCGACGGGGCGGACGCCGCCCGCCCGCCGCGCGTCGTCGTCGGTTACGACGCCCGCCGCGGCTCGGAGCGATTCGCCCTGGACTCGGTGGCCGTCTTCGCCGCCGCCGGCCTGGAGGCGGTCCTGATGCCGCGGCCCCTGCCCACCCCGGTGCTCGCCTTCGCCGTGCGGCACCTGGACGCCGACGCCGGCGTCATGGTCACCGCCAGCCACAACCCGCCGGCCGACAACGGCTACAAGGTCTACCTCGGCGGGCGGATGACGGACGAGGCCGGGCGCGGGGCACAGATCACCACCCCGTCCGACGCGGAGATCGCCGGCCACATCGACCACGCCGCCCGCCTCGAGTCCATCCCGCTGGCCCCCGACGGCTGGACCGTGCTGGACGAGGGCATCGTGGGCGCCTACCGGCTCGCGGCCCGCGTGGTCCTGGCCACCCCGGACCACTCCGTCACCGTCCCCGCACGGCACCTGGACGTCGTGTACACCCCCCTGCACGGCGTGGGCGGGGCGGTGCTGCCCGACCTGTTCGAGGACGCCGGCTTCGCCCGGCCGTACGTGGTGCCCGAGCAGGCCGAGCCGGATCCCGCGTTCCCCACGGTCGCCTTCCCCAACCCCGAGGAACCCGGCGCCATGGACCTCGCGCTCGCCGCGGCGGCCGAACGCGGCGCCGACCTGGTGATCGCCAACGACCCCGACGCCGACCGGCTGGCCCTGGCCGTCCCGGTGCCGCAGCGCCCGGACCGGGCGGGCACGGGCGGGCCGGGCTGGCGCATGCTCACCGGTGACGAGGTGGGCGTGCTGCTCGGCCACCAGCTGATCGACCGGCTCCGTCCGACCGGGGCCGTGATGGCCAGCTCGGTGGTGTCCTCCCGGCTGCTGTCCCGGCTCGCCGCGGAGCTCGGCGTGACCCACGAGACCACGCTGACCGGGTTCAAGTGGATCGGCCGGGTCCCCGGGCTGGGCTACGGCTACGAGGAGGCCCTGGGGTACTGCGTGGCCCCGGACCTGGTGCGGGACAAGGACGGGATGACCGCGGCCCTCGTGGCCGCCGAGATGGCCGCCTCGCTCGCGGCCGAGGGCCGGACCCTGCTGGACGTCCTGGACGCGATCGCCCTGCAGTTCGGCGTGACCGTGACCGGCCAGCTCTCCCTCCGGGTGGCGGACACGGCCCTGCTGGAGGCGATGATGACCCGGTTGCGGGTCACGCCGCCGACCAGCCTCGCCGGCCATGACGTCACCGCGGCGGTGGACCTGTCCCAGGGCTACCGCGGCCTGCCGGCGACCGATGCCCTGATGTACACCACCGCGGACGACTCCCGGGTGGTCGTGCGCCCCTCCGGGACCGAGCCCAAGCTCAAGTGCTACCTCGAGGTCGTCCGCCCGGTCGACTCCGCGGCCGACCTGCCCACGGTCCGCGCCGAGGCCGGCGCCGCCCTGGAGCAGCTGGAGCGGTCCGTGGCCGAGGCCCTGGGCCAGTAGGCTGGAACCCATGGATCTCGCCCAGTACATCGACCACACCCTGCTCAAGCCCCAGGCCTCCCGCCAGGACATCCTGGACCTGTGCGCCGAGGCCGCCGCGGCGAAGGTGAAGAGCGTCTGCGTGAACCCCGTGTGGGTGTCCACGGTGCACGAGGCCCTGGCCGGCAGCGGCGTGCTCACCTGCGCCGTGGCGGGATTCCCGCTGGGCGCCACCACCACCGCCGTCAAGGTGTCCGAGGCCGCCGGTGCCGTGGCCGACGGTGCCGATGAGGTGGACATGGTCATCGACATCGCCGCCGCCCTGGCCGGGGACAACGCCGCGCTGGTGGCGGACATCGGCGCCGTGGCCGAGGCGGTGCACGCAGGCGGGGCGATCCTGAAGGTCATCATCGAGACCTGCCTGCTGGACGACGCCGCCAAGGAACTGGCCTGCCGGGCGGCCGTCGAGGCCGGTGCCGACTTCGTCAAGACCTCCACGGGCTTCTCCACCGGGGGCGCCACCGTCGAGGACGTCGCCCTGATGCGCCGCGTGGTGGGGCCCGAGGTGGGGGTCAAGGCCTCCGGCGGCGTCCGCACCCGTCAGGACGCCCTGAACATGATCGACGCCGGCGCCACGAGGATCGGCGCCAGCTCCGCCCTTGCTATCCTGAAGACGAGCTGACGCACGGGCCCATCCCGCGTCGGCAATCGCTCGCACCAGTACTGAGGAGACATCGTGATCGTCAACGGCAAGCCCAAGAGCTACTCCGGTCAGGGCAACTTCTGGGGCAACATCCTGGTGACGGCCGTCTGCTTCGTCCTGTTCGTCGGCTCCCTCTACGCCATGGGCTGGTGGGACTTCGAGAACGCCTGGATCCCCGGCATCGCCGCCCTGGTCCTGGCCACGCTCGCCTTCATCATCCCCCAGGGGGTCATCGGCCGCGGTGACACCGTGGACCACGAGGCCATCCACGCCGAGGCCACGGTCGCACGCCGCGGCCACTGAGCCCGGCGTCCCGGACACCGGGACCGGAGGGTCCTATCCCCCACCCAGACACCTCGGCCTCGCCGGCCACCAGACGTCCACGCCGGAACACCGGCGTGGACGTTCTGCGTATCGTCTCCATCGCCGCCGTCGTCCTCGGCCACGCCTACGGGCCGCGGCTGCCCGGCAGCGAGTACCTGGAGATCTGGCGGATGCCGCTGTTCTTCTTCCTGACCGGTTACTTCTGGACCCTGGGCCGGCCGTTCGCCCACGAACTGCGCGCCCGCTGGAAGACCCTGGCGATCCCCTACCTGGTCTGGGCCGTGATCATGAGCGTGCCGGCCTGGCTGTGGACCCGCGGTGCCCCGGCCGAGTTCTGGCCCCTGATGGCCACCGGCTGGTACGGGGGATCGGACCAGACCCCGCCGTGGTGGGCCTTCTGGTTCATCTCGGTGCTGTTCTTCGTGACGCTGCTGCGCCGCTGGCTCGAGTACTTCCCGCCGTGGGTGGCCTGGGCGGTCTCGGTGGGCGGCCTGCTGCTGTCCCTGATCCCGGACTCGTTCCTGGGCCGGACGCCGCTGGGGATGGGCCTGGCCCTGCCCTGCCTGTTCTTCGTCCTGGCCGGTGAGCTGTTCCGCTACCAGGTCCAGCCCCGGATCACCCGGTACCGCGCCGTGACGGGAACCTGCATCCTCCTGTTGGGCCTGCTGGCGGTGCGCCTGGGCGTGGAACCCCTGAACATCAAGTTCGCCGGGTTCGGGCAGTTCCTGCTGAGCCCCGTGGTCGGCACGGCCATGGCCGCCGGCCTGGTGCTCGTGTTCGGCACGGTGGTGGACCGGTTCGTCCGTGATGCGGCGCCGGCGGTCAACGCCCTCGTGCGCACCGGCACCGTGGTGGTGCTGTTCCACGGGTGGCTGTTGCAGACCCTCGTCGCCTCCGGCGTCCTGGACGACGCCGCCAAGTTCGTCCTGTGCCTGCTCATCAGCTGGTCCGTGGGCCTGCTGATCAACGCCACCCCGCTGTCCCCGTGGCTCTCCGGCGTCCCGGCCCCGGACTGGTGGACCCGCTGGCGGGCCCACCGCGAGTACCTGGCGGGCCGGCACCACTAGGCCGCCGACCGCACTGGGTCACCGGCGGACCCTGGTCGCCGGCAGTCCCGGGCGGCCGGCGGACCCGGGTCGCCGGCGGTCCCGGGTGACCGGCGGCCCTAGGCGGCCGGCTGGTCCGGCAGGAAGATCGCCTTGAGCACCTGGGCGGCCCAGTCCAGCAGGGGCAGGTCCACGAGGTCCTTGCCGCCCACCGGGGCGGTCCTGGGCCGCGGGATCATCACCGCGTTCAGCGCCGGCTTGACCGAGGCCCCCTTGTACATGCGCTTCAGCCGCATCTCCCGGGACTCGGGCAGGTCCGCCGGGCCGAACTTCACGTTCTGGCCCATCAGCATGACCTCGGTGACGCCGGCGGCCCGGGCGGCGTTGCGGAACCGCGCCACGGCCACCAGGTTCTGCGCGGCCCCGGGCAGCTCGCCGTAGCGGTCCTGCAGCTCCTCCACCACCGCGTCGACCGCGGCGTCGTCGTTGGCCTGGGCCAGGTTGCGGTAGGCCTCCAGCCGCAGCCGCTCCCCCGGCACGTAGTCGTGCGGCAGGTGGGCGTTGATCGGCAGCTCCACCTTGACCTCGGCGGGGGCGGTCTCCTCCCCGCCCTTGAAGTCGGCCACGGCCTCACCCACCATCCGCAGGTACAGGTCGAACCCGACCCCGGCGATGTGCCCGGACTGCTCGCCGCCGAGCAGGTTGCCGGCGCCGCGGATCTCCAGGTCCTTCATGGCCAGTTGCATGCCGGAGCCGAGCTCGTTGTGCGCGGCCACGGCCTTGAGCCGTTCCAGGGCGGTCTCCCCCAGCGGCTTCTCGGCGTCGTACAGGAAGTAGGCGTAGGCGCGGTCCCGACCACGGCCCACCCGCCCGCGCAGCTGGTGCAGCTGGGACAGGCCGTAGGCGTCGGCGCGGTCGATGATCAGCGTGTTGGCGTTGGCGATGTCCAGGCCGGTCTCGATGATCGTGGTGGAGACCAGCACGTCGAACTTCCGCTCCCAGAAGTCCACCATCACCTGCTCCAGCCGGTTCTCGCCCATCTTGCCGTGGGCCACCACCACGCGCGCCTCGGGGACCAGCTCGCGGATCCGCGCGGCCACCTTGTCGATGGACGAGACGCGGTTGTGCACCACGAACACCTGGCCCTCGCGCATCAGCTCGCGGCGGACCGCCGCGGTGACCTGCTGGTCCGTGTACGGGCCCACGTAGGTCAGCACCGGGTGCCGTTCCTCGGGGGCCGTGGCCAGGGTGGAGGTCTCCCGGATCCCCGTCAGGGACATCTCCAGGGTGCGCGGGATGGGGGTGGCGGACATGGCCAGCACGTCCACGTTGGTGCGCATCGTCTTCAGCGCCTCCTTGTGCTCCACCCCGAAGCGCTGTTCCTCGTCCACGATCACCAGTCCCAGGTCCTTGAACCGGATCTCCTTGGACAGCAGCCGGTGGGTGCCGATGACCACGTCCACCGACCCCTCGGCCATCCCGTCGAGGGTCTCCTTGGACTCCGCGGCGTTCTGGAACCGGGACAGCGCCCTGACCTTGACGGGGAAGCCGGCGAACCGTTCGGTGAAGGTCTCGTGGTGCTGGCGGGCGAGCAGCGTCGTCGGGACCAGCACCGCCACCTGCTTGCCGTCCTGGACGGCCTTGAAGGCCGCCCGGACCGCGACCTCGGTCTTGCCGAAGCCGACGTCACCGGAGATCAGCCGGTCCATGGGGACCGCGGCCTCCATGTCCTGCTTGACCTCGTTGATGGTGGTGAGCTGGTCCGGGGTCTCGATGAACGCGAAGGACTCCTCGAGCTCGCGCTGCCACGGGGTGTCCGCGGCGAAGGAGTGACCCCTCGAGGCCATCCGGGCCGAGTACAGGCGGATCAGTTCCCCGGCGATCTGCTTGGTCGCCTTCTTCGCCTTGGACTTGGTGGAGGCCCAGTCCGAACCGCCCATCTTGGACAGGCTCGGCGCCTCCCCGCCGACGTACCGGCTCACCTGGTCCAGCTGGTCCGTGGGCACGAAGAGCCGGTCCCCCGGCGCCCCGCGCTTGGACGGGGCGTACTCGAGCACGAGGTACTCGCGGTAGGACTCCCCGGTGGCCGAGCTGCCGGCGCCCCCGGCCGTCCCGGCACCGGCCACCTTGCGGCGCTGCAGTTCCACGAACCGGGCGATGCCGTGCTGGCTGTGCACCACGTAGTCGCCCTCGGTCAGGCTCAGCGGGTCCACCGCGTTGCGGCGCTTGCGGGCCAGGGTCTTGGTGGCCCCGCGCGGCCCGGAGACCCGGTTGCGCCCGAACAGGTCCTGCTCGGTCAGCAGGGCCACCTTCGCCTGCTGCATCGCGAAGCCGGAACCGGCGACGGCGGTGGTGATGGTCACCTGTCCGGGCTGCGGCTCGGCGGGCACGGTCTCCACCACGACGGCGGGCAGTCCGGACTCGCCGAGCAGCTCGGCCAGCCGCCGGGCCGGGCCGGGCCCGTCGGTGGCCACGACCGCCTGCCAGCCCTCGGCGCACCGCTGGCTGACGTGCTGGATCATGGCGTCCACGTCCCCGTGGAAGCCGCGCGGCTCGGTGAACGCGGTGCGCAACGCGGAGGCGTCGGGGAGCAGTTCGACGTCGGCCCCCAGCGCGGTGAGCTGCCACCAGCCCTGGAAGCGCCCCAGCGCGGTGGCGCGGGTCTCCGCGAGGGTGGCGAAGCCGCCCGCCCCCGCCTGGCCGGTGTCGGGACCGGATCCGGCGGCGCCGCCCAGCGCGGCGATGTCCACCGGGGCCGCACCGCCCTGGGAGGCGGAGGCCCAGGCCGCGGTGAGGAACTCCTCGTTGGTGTTGAGCAGGTCGTCGGCGCGGTGCCGGACCTTCTCCGGTTCCACCAGGACGGTCAACGAGTCCTCGGGGAGCAGCTCCAGGAACGGGACCATACCGTCCGCGAGCACCGGCGCCAGGGACTCCATGCCCTCTACCGCGATGCCCTCGGCGATCCGCTCGAGCATGTCCACGGCTCCGGGCAGGGACGGCTGGAGGTCCCGGGCACGGCGGCGGACGGAGTCGGTCAGCAACAGCTCGCGGCACGGCGGGGCGTACAGCGTGGTGGGGTGGCCGGAGCCGTCACCGGTGGCGTCCTGCAGGGAGCGCTGGTCCGCCACGGAGAAGTACCGCATCTGCTCCACGGTGTCCCCGAAGAACTCGATGCGCAGCGGGTGGGCCTCGGTGGGCGGGAAGACGTCCAGCAGCCCGCCGCGCACGGCGTACTCCCCGCGGCGCGAGACCATGTCCACCCGCGAGTAGGCGGCGTCGGCCAGGGCCTGGACCACCGCGTCGAAGTCGTGGTCCTCGCCCACGCGGATGCGCACCGGGGTCAGGTCGCCGAGCCCGGCCACGAGGGGCTGGAGCACCGAGCGGACCGGGGCGGTCACCACGACCAGGGGCGGCCGGCCGGCCTCACCGGGGTGGGTCAGGCGGCGCAGCACCGCCAGGCGGTTGCCCACGGTGTCCGAGCGCGGCGAGAGCCGTTCGTGCGGCAGGGTCTCCCAGGACGGGAAGTGGGCCACGGTCTCCGGGTCCATCCAGCCGGCCAGGTCCGCCGCGAGGTCCTCGGACTCCCGGGAGGTGGCGGTCACCAGCAGGACGACGCCGGGCCGGGCCAGGCCCCGCCCGGCGTCCTGTGGGACCCTTGACATCCCGTGGTGCGCGCCGGCGAGCATGGCCGCCAGGGGTGCCCGGGCGCCGTCGGGCAGGCTGATCTCCAGGTCCTCGGTGCGGTCGGCTCCGGTCCGGCCGGCGGAGACGACGGCGGCGGCGACGGACGGGTCCTGCAGCAGGGCGGGAAACAGCCCTGCCAGCGGGTGGGGTGTGGTCATTCATCCCAGCATAGTTGCTCCGATAGGCTCGACTCCGGCGTCCGCTGCCAGCGGAGGCCACGTAGCGTCGAACCCCCAGGAGGAGCCCCATGGCGTTCAAGGAGTCCACCACCATCGCCCACCCGCCGGCTGACGTGTTCACGGCCCTGGCCAGTGAGGAATTCAACCGCAAGGTCACCGAGGGGCTCGGTGGTCAGCTGGTCGCCTTCGAGCGCCAGGGTGAGCCGACCGGGCCGGTGTCCGTCACCATGCTCCGTTCCGTGCCCGTGCACCGGTTGCCCGAGACGGTGCAGAAGTTCGCCGGCAAGTTCCTCGGGGACAAGCTGAGCGTGGAGCAGCAGGAGAACTGGTCCGCCCCCGCGGCGGACGGCTCGCGGACCGGGCAGTTGCTGCTCAGTGTCACCGCGGTCAAGGTCACCGCGACCGCCGAGCAGCGGCTGGTGCCGAATGAGACCGGCACCGACGTGCAGGTGGACGGCTACGTGGAGTGCCGGATCCCGCTGGTCGGCGGCAAGCTGGCCGAGGCCGCCGAGCCGCGGGTCGGCAAGGTGCTGGCACGGCAGTCGCGTGAGGTCACGGACTGGCTGGACCGCTAGGCCGCGCGGATCCGCGCCGTCGTCCTGAACGAGAGGACCCGTCACCCCGGGAGACCGGGGTGACGGGTCCTCTCGTTCAGGACGGAACGCTCCGTCCGGGAGGGCCGGGCGCCACGAGGGCGAGCCCGGCCCGCGTCAGGAGACGCCGTCGAACAGGCTGGTGACCGAGCCGTCCTCGAACACCTCGCGGATGGCGCGGGCGATCAGCGGGGCGATGGACAGCACGGTCAGGGTCTCGAACCGCTTCTCCTCCGGGATCGGCAGGGTGTTCGTCACGACCACCTCGCGGGCGCCGGACTCGGCCAGTCGCTGAGCGGCCGGATCGGAGAACACGGCGTGGGTGGCGGCGATGATGACGTCCTTGGCCCCGGCGTCCTCGAGCACCCGGACGGCCCCGGCGATCGTGCCGCCGGTGTCGATCATGTCGTCGATCAGCACGCAGGTGCGGCCCTCGACCTGGCCGACGACCTGCTTGGACACGGCCTGGTTCGGCACGGTCAGGTCACGGGACTTGTGGACGAAGGCCAGCGGGGCACCGCCCAGGCGCTCGGCCCACTGCTCGGCCACGCGCACGCGACCGGTGTCCGGGGAGACCACGGTGAGCTCGTCGCCACCGGTCCGGGAACGGATGTAGTCGCTCAACAGCGGGATGGCGAACAGGTGGTCCACGGGGCCGTCGAAGAAGCCCTGGATCTGGGCGGTGTGCAGGTCCACGCTCATGATGCGGTCCGCGCCGGCGGTCCGGTACAGGTCGGCGACGAGGCGCGCGGAGATCGGCTCGCGGCCGCGGCCCTTCTTGTCCTGGCGGGCGTAGGGGTAGAACGGCGAGATGACGGTGATCCGCTTGGCCGAGGCCCGCTTGAACGAGTCCAGCATGAGCAGCTGTTCCATCAGGTGGTTGTTCAGCGGCGCCGGGTGCGACTGCATCACGAAGATGTCCTTGCCGCGCACGGACTCCGCCGAGCGGACGTAGATCTCCCCGTTGGCGAAGTCGTAGGCGCTCATCGGCAGCAGCTCGGTGCCCAGTTCCTGGGCCACCTGCTCCGCCAGCTCGGGATGGGCGCGGCCGGCGGCCAGGACCAGCTTCTTCTCGCTGTGCTGGGTGATCTCATTCATGGGGATGTACTTCCTGGTTCTTGTCGGGGGTGCCGGCCGGCGGGGAGGGGAGGGGAGTCTCGGGGCGGGCTCAGGAGCCGTCGCCGGGGGCGTCCTGCGCGGACCGGGCGCGAGCGGCGGCCTCGGCCGCGGGGGAACCGGGGCGGCGCTCCTCGGTCCAGCCCTCGGCGTTGCGCTGCGGGGCCACGGTGAGGGCCAGCGCACCGGCCGGGACGTCCTTGCGCACCACGGCGCCGGCGCCGGTGTAGGCACCGTCCCCCACGGTCACGGGGGCGATGAACACCGTGTTGGAGCTGGTGCGCACGTGGTCGCCGATCACGGTCCGGTGCTTGGCGACGCCGTCGTAGTTCGCGGTGATGTTGCCGCAGCCGATGTTCGTGTACTCGCCGATCTCGGCGTCCCCGGCGTAACCGAGGTGCGAGAGCTTGGACCCGCGGCCGATGACCGCGTTCTTCGTCTCGTAGAACGCCCCGATCTTGCCCTGCTCCCCCAGCACCGTGCCCGGCCGGATGTAGGTGAACGGCCCGACGACGGCCCCGGCGCCGATGACGGCCCCGGTCGCCTGGGTGCGGGTCACGGTCGCACCGGCGCCCACCGTGGTGTCCACCAGCGTGGTGTCCGGACCGACGACGGCGTCCTCGGCGATGTGCGTGGTGCCCTGCAGGTGGGTGTTCGGCAGGACGGTGGTGTCCGGCTCGAGGGTGACGGTGGAGTCGATCCAGGTGGTCTCGGGGTCCTGCACGGAGGTGCCCGCCCGCATGTGGGCCTCCACGGTGCGCCGGTTCATCTCCGCTCCGAGCGCGGAGAGCTGGACGCGGTCGTTCGCGCCCTCGACCTGCCACTGGTCCTCGGTGGTGACCGCGGCGACCCGGCCGCCGGCCTCGCGGGCCAGCGAGAGCACGTCCGTCAGGTACATCTCGCCCTGGGCGTTGTCCGTGGTGACCCGGGACAGGGCGTCCACCAGGAGGGCGCCGTCGAAGGCGTAGATGCCGGAGTTGACCTCGTTGACCTGCCGCTGGGTGTCGGTGGCGTCCTTGTGCTCCACGATGCCGGCCACGGAGCCGTCCGCCTCGCGGAGGATCCGGCCGTATCCGGTGGGGTCGGCGAGCAGAGCGGTCAGCACGGTCACGGCGTTGCCCTCCGACTGGTGGGCGGTGACCAGTTCGTCCAGCAGGGCGGTGGTCAGCAGCGGGACGTCCCCGTAGGTCACCACGACCGTGCCCTGGACCGGGTGCCCGGCGGCCTGGAGTGACTCCAGTCCACACTGCACGGCGCGGCCGGTGCCCGGGACCTCGTCCTGGTCGGCGATCGTGAGGGTGGCCGCCTCGAGGCCCGGGAGTTCGTCGGCGAGGGCGGTGATGTGCCCGGCCACGAGGTCGCGCTGGTGCCTGACGACGGCGACGAGCCGCTGGGGGGCCAGGCCGGCCGCGGCGGCGAGCGCGTGGCCGATCATGGAGCGGCCGCCGATGCGGTGCAGGATCTTGGGGGTCTTGGACTTCATCCGGGTACCGGCGCCTGCTGCCAGGACGATGACGGCTGACGGCGCGGCGCTGGCCACGGAGGACTCGGTCAAGGATCTACGCTCCTGCATCGATGCTTCACGGCGGGACTGCCGCAGGCCAGTCTAGACCGCCCGCTCCACGTGATCGCCACTCGGGACCACGTGGACGGCGTGACGTGTACCGGGCGGGGGTACTCGACCGCCTCGGGGTCCGGCCCGTGGGCTGCGGGTTGCCCTTGCCGACCGGGCGGGGCGTTCCTACGGTGAAGCCAGTGCGACCGTTGACCGGCAACGCGTCGCGGAGGACGCCTGGGGGGGCACAGATGCCGACGATGAACGCCGAGTCAGCACGAGTGGGTGAACCCACGGCAGCGCCCTTCGGCCGGGCACGCTGCCGGCAATGGGCCGGCTGGCTCCTGCTGGCCTACCTGCTGGGGGTGTGTGCCCTGGTGCTCTCCGTCCGCCTGACCTCCCCGGGCCTGCCAGAGTTCACCGACTCCCTCGTGGCGTGGTCCGCCGAGACGGGGATCCTGGCCGGGCTGCCCTTCGACCGGATCGGGGCCGTGGCGAACGTGGTGGTCTTCGTGCCCATCGGTTTCCTGCTGACCTGCCTGTGGGGGCGGTGCGGGAGCCGGGGCGAGGGCACCGGGACCGCGCCGCGCACCGGCGTGCCGGACTGGGGGGTCCTCCTGCTGGCCACGGCGTGGTCCGCCGGGGTCGAGCTGACCCAGTTGTACCTGCTCACCGGGACCAGCGGGACCGTGCGGGACCTGGTCTGCAACTCCGCGGGCGCCCTGGCCGGCGTGGTCCTCTACCGCGGCGTCCAGGCGGCCCGCCAGCGGGGCCGGACGGACATTCCCTCCTGAGCGGCCGCCGTCGTGTCCCCGGGCCGCGTGGCGGGGACACCGCGCCCGGCGGTTCATACCGCAGGCCGCCCTGCCAGCAGCCGGTGGGTCAGGAACGATCCCAGTTCGGCGGCCGACCGCGCCAGCGAACCGGTGCGCTCGGCGAGTCCGTGCCGACGGCCCAGCGCATTGCCGTAGATGTTCTCCAGGAGCAGGGCCGCGCGGCGGAGACTGTGGTGCTCCTCGACCACCGCGCGTGACCACTCCCCCCTGCGGCGGCGCTCGGCGGCGTCCGCGGCCAGTTCCATCAGGTGGGGCAGCAGTCCGTACTCCCCGCCGTCGCCGACGCCGTAGTAACCCTGCCAGTCGAACGACGTCATCGTCCGCCGGGTGACCGGCTCGCAGAATCCGTCCGCACCCAGCACGATCGCCGGTTTGGCGTAGGCCATGCCCCGCAGGACCGAACCGCCCATGCCCAGCACCACGTCCGCGGCCGCATAGGCCGGGGAGGGGTCCGGGAGGCTGCCCGTGACGAGCACCACGCGGCGCCCGTGGCGGGTGTTGACCCGGCGGGCGGCCGCGCGGATGCGCACGAGCTCGGGTCCACCGCCGCCGATCAGCAGGACGGCGGGCTCGCGTTCGGCCAGGCGGTCGACGTGGGCGATGGCCGCGATGACGCCCGCGGCCTGGTCGAGATCGGTGGTCATCTGTCCGACCAGGGAGATCACCAGGTCCTCCGGCGAGAGCCCCAGGGACCTGCGGGCGGGCCGGGGGTCGGTGGGCGCGCAGGCGACCGTGTCCACCGGTGGCGCCATCAGGTGCCGGCGGGTGTGGGCCCCGGTGTCCGCCCACAGCCTCCGCGAGCCCACGATCAGGTCCAGGTGCCGGGGCAGGAACCGCGGGACGTCCCCGCACGGCACCGTCATCACCTGCGGGATCCCGATGAGACCGTGGGCACCGAAGGAGACCCCGATGGAGGGACCCCACTCGTAGGTGTGCACGACGTCGGCCCGCCACGAGCGGGCCAGCCGGAGCAGGCCGGCCGCCCAGCCCACCGAGAGACGTGCCGAGGAGCCCGCCAGGGTCAGGTCCAGGCCCAGGGCGTGGACCCGGTCCATCAGCGGGCCGGGCGAGGCGTAGAGCATGACGTGATGACCGCGGTCCCGGATGGCGGCGGCCAGGTCCAGGGCGTTGAGCTGGCTGCCGCCTGCCTCCATGTCGTGCAGGCAGACGATGATCCTCATCGGGGTGGCACCCCCGGGGTCCCCTCGCCGCGGCGGTTCCGCGGCGCCTGGGAGGCGGACTGCAGGCTCGCGGTCACCCGGCGGTGTTCCTCGGCCGTCATCGTGTGGAAGACCGGCAGGACCAGGGTGTGGTCGGTCAGCCGCTCGGTCACGGGCAGCGGCCGCACCCGCCCGGAGTGTCCCGCGTACGCGTCCTGCCGGTGGACGGCCATGACGCCCCGCCGGGCCGAGATCCCGTCCGCGACCAGCCAGGCGAGCAGTTCGTCCCGGTCCAGGGGGAATCCGGGCAGGACCTCGATCCAGAACGACTGGAAGTTGCCCCGTCCGTAGTCCGGGTCCGCCGCGTACCGCACCCCGGGCACCGTGGCCAGCACGTCCTGGTACTCATGGGCCAGGGCCCTGCGGCGCCGGACCATCTCCGGCACCTTGCCCAGCTGGACCAGCCCCAGGGCGGCCTGCAGGTCCGTCATGCGGTAGTCGAAGCCGATCTCCGGGTAGTGCTCCGGCGCCGAGGGCACGGACTCATGGCGCTCGGCCGCGCTGACGTCCAGGGAGTGCTCGCGCAGCCGCCGGGCGCGGGCCGCCCACTCCGGGTTGTCCGTCGTGAGCATGCCTCCCTCACCGGTGGTGAGCACCGCGTCCTGGTGGAAGGACCAGGCCGTGATGTCGGCGCCCGTCCCGACCGGACGGTCCCGGTAGGTGCAGCCGACCGCGCCGTCGGCGTCCTCGATCAGGGCCAGCGAGTGGCGGTCGCACAGGTCCCGGATGGGGTCCAGGTCCAGCGGCATCCCGCCCTGGTCGACCGCGATCACCGCCGTGGTCCGGGGCGTGATGACCGCGTCCAGCGTCTCCGCCGTGGCGATGCCGGTGATCAGGTCCACGTCCGCGAACACCGGCCTCGCTCCCGCATAGGTCACCGCGTTGGCGACGGCCAGGAAGGACAGGGACGGGACGATGACGTCATCACCGGGCTGGATCCCGGCCACGACGAGCGCCAGGTGCAGGGCCGAGGTGCCCGAGGAGGTCGCGACGGCGTGGGAGACGCCCTGGGCCTGGGCGAAGGCGCGTTCGAACTCGGCGGTGCGTGGACCCTGGGCGACCCAGCCCGACTCGATGACCTGGCGGACCGCCTCCGCCTCCTCCGGCCCGAGCCAGGGACGCATCAGGCTGATCCTGCTCATCAGGTCCCACCCCGTCCGGTCCGCTCGCCCGCGTCCGGTGCCGTCCCGCCGGCGCCGGACGCCCCGTGGGCCGGTGCCCACGGATCGGGGATCGCGGTCGTGGCCCCACCCCGCGCGAGGCTGGTCGAGGTCGACTCCAGCACGGACAGCACGCGCAGGGCCGACCGGCCGTCGGTCAGGGCCGGCCGGTGACCACGGATCGCGTCCGCGAAGTTCGAGACCATCAGGGCGAGCGGCGTGGACTCGCTCAGGGGAGGCGACCAGGGGTCCTGCAGCCGGGACGGGATCGCCGCGCCCGGGCCGGTCCCGGCATCGGCCAGGCCCATGTGCCGGCGGTCCGGGACGGCATCCCGGTCGTAGATGCTCAGCCGCTGCTGGGGGTTCAGGTCGTCCCAGATCAGTGTCTTCCGGCTGCCCCCGATCACCATCTGCTGGACCTTCGTCGGGGACAGCCAGTTGACGTGGACGTGGGCCAGGGCACCATTGGACAACGGCAGGTTCAGGTACCCCACGCAGGCCTTGCCCGAGCGCAACGGGTCCGCGCCCTGGGCCGAGACGACCTGCGGTTCCAGGCCTCCGGGGAGGACGAAGTCCAGGACGGACAGGTCGTGCGCCGCCTGGTCCCAGAACACGTCCGCGTCCGACCGGACGAAGTCGTGGTTGATCCTGACGGAGTCCACGTAGCGGATCTCCCCCAGCTCACCGCCGGCGATGAGCTCACGGATCTTGAGCACGGCCGGGGTGTAGCAGTACGCGTGGTTCACCATCAGCACGCTGCCGCGGGACTCGGCGGCGGCCACCATCTCGACGGCGGCCCCGGTCGTGTCCGCCAGGGGTTTCTCCAGCAGCACGTGCTTGCCGGCGGCGAGCGCCTGCAGGGTGATCCCGTGGTGTGTCTGGGCCGGTGTCGCGATCACGACCGCGTCGACGTCGTGTCCGGCGAGCAGTTCGGTCACGGAGCTGGTCACGGCAGGGTTCCCGGCCTCCCGGGCCAGGCCTTCGGCCCGGGACCGGTCCTCGTCACAGACGGCGACGACCTCCCAGTCCGTGCTCTGGGCGAAGCCCCGGGCCAGGCCCGGGGTGCCGCTGTCGGCACCGATCACGGCCACGCGCAGCGTGGGACGGAGGGTGTTCTCGGAGGGGAGGCCCATCAGTACACCCCCGGCCCGGGTCCGTGGAGGCCCTGATCGTCCCCCGTCAACGGCCCGGCCACGACGACGGCGTCGGCGCCGAGGTCCTTGACGGCGGTATCGACCTCGTCGATCCCCACGTAGCACAGGGCGCGGTGGGCCTCACCCCAGTCCTGGGTGGCGTCCCCCGAGGCGACCTCGCCGTCCAGCACCACGCCCACGATCGTGTAGGCGGCGGGCCGCCGCCCGGCCCGGTGCAGGACCTGGCGCACGTCGGCCGGGGCGCCGACGACCACGACGGAGAGGGCACGGCCCTCCAGCCGGCTCCGGCGCACCACGGCCCGCCAGGGCCGCCGGGCAGGCAGCCACCGGGCCGGCCCGCCGGGGGCGGTGATCCGCAGGAGCGTCGTCAGGACCGTCACGAGAGCGCGGTCCAGGAGGCCACCCCGGCACGGGGTGACCGGGACGGCGTGCTGCGTGCGCTGACCGCTCGACAGGGCGGTGCCGGATGTCTGCACCATGGTCACGACTCATCCCGGGGCCCGCGCGGGGCATCGGCTGGAAAAGGCATTTGGACTCCCACAGGGGTGAGGGGCCGGCCTGCCCATGAGCGTGAAGCACGACCGGCCCGGGGAGGCCGCCGGGGGTGACGGCCTCTCGCTTCCCCTCGAGCCTAGGATCGGCCCCCGCCCGCCACATCCGTGGGCCCGTACTCTAAATCGCCCCGCGGAGCACGTGCTCGGATCCCGGGCTCTCGCTACGGTCACTCGCCGGGACGGGTGAGCCGCCCGCGGGTGCATGGGCGTGGCCCGATGTCACCCGCGGGCGGCTGGCCCGGGGAGGCGTGGTGGTGCGCCGGCGCAGGAATCAGACCGGCAGGTCGCGCAGCTCGGAGCGCTCCGTGATACCGAGCTTGGTGAACACCCGGTAGAGGTGGCCCTCGACGGTCCGCTGGGAGACGAAGAGCTTCTCGGCCACCTCGGCATTGCTCATCCCGGCGGCCGCCAGGTCCACGATCTCCTGCTCCCGTGCGGTCAGCTCCCCGAGGGCCAGGGCGCCGGTCACGAAGGGCGGGAACTGCAGGCCCGTGGACACCTGGAGCCTCTTCAGCCTCCGCAGGGCCTCACCGCGCCGTCGCAGGTCCCCGGCCCCGTGATGCAGCAGGACCAGCCGGGACCAGGCGATCGCTGCCGGGAGGATCTCCCCGGACGACGCCGTGTGCTCGGCCACCGTGGCCAGTCCGCGTGGGTCGTGGCCCAGGGCCGGGTCGAGGACCCGTGTGAGCGCCCGGGACCGACGCCCGTCCAGGCCGGAGCAGATACCGTGCAGCCGTGACATCACGCCGTCGTCCTCGGCCTGCGGGGGACGCAGGACCAACAGGGTGAACAGGATCTCGCGACGCACCACGGGGTCGGCGTCGAGCCGGGGATCCTCGAGGATCTGACGCCACAGGGGCCGGTGGTCGTCCGTCATGGCCTTCACGCGGTCCTCGGCGATGCTGAACAGGGCCAGGGCCAGCAGCCAACGGCCCCGGGAACCGCGCTGTGGCCGGCGCGCCCGCACGTCGGCACCGATGTCGACCGGGGTCGGGGACAGCGCCACCCGGTGGGGGGTGAGCGTGGCCTCGGCCCACGGCAGCAGCTGCGCCGGGTCGTAGTGACGCAGGTCCACCACGGCGTCGTGCAGCGTGGAGACCGACCCCGCGGTGCCGCCGTGGACCAGGTCCACCATCGCCCGCAGCGCGAGCACGGTGCCGGCCCGCTGGTGCCATTGACGGGGACCCAGCCGGTCCTGGGTGTCCAGGACCCTCCGGGCCTCGTCGAGCTCGCCGGCGGTCGTCAGGTTCAGGACCAGGTTGACCAGTGCGTAGACGCCGAACCTGGCCGAGAACTGCGGCGTGCTGACGGCCAGCTCATGGGCCGCGCGGGCCACCTCGATGGCCTCCGCGGCCTGCCCGGCCAGGCCCAGCAGGTCCGACTGCAGCAGGAGCAGGATGGCCCGGGTGCCGGGGTCGGTGCCGGGGTCCTCGATCAGCTGGCGGGACTGCGCCAGCAGTTCGTCGCGCCGGTCGTCCATGCCCGGGTCCAGCAGCAGGTTGATCATGGTCCGCAGGGACTCGGGAAGCGCGGGCTCGGTGGTCATGCGCGCCCGCACCCCGGCCAGCGCCTGCGGCAGGGCCGCCCAGCCGTGGGGCGCCTGGCCGTTGCGGACGAGGTCGAGGGCCAGCAGCCCGTAGACCTCGATCCGGTAGTCCGGGTCATCGGACCGGGCCGCCAGCTCCTCCAGTTCGGCCCGGGCCGTGCCCGTCCGGCCGCCCACGAGCATGAGTTCGGCCACCAGCAGGTCCGCACGCGGGTCCTCTCGCCCGGCCAGGAACGGGGCCAGGGCGCGCGCGGTCGGCCAGTCCTTGGTCCCCAGCGCCCGGTAGCCGGCGGCGATGATGTCCCCCAGGTCCACGGGATGCCCGCACTCCAGGGCCCACAGCACGGTGCGCGCGGTGGGCCGGTCGTGGATGGACCCGCCCACGGCCTGCCAGCGGGCGAACAGGTCCACGCTGCGCCCCGGAGGGATGCACGAGCGCAGGACCTCGGCGTGCAGGACCGCGGACAGGGTCACGGCATCGGCACCGGCCTCCCGGAGGAAACCGTTCTCGAGCAGGTCCTGGACGTGGTCGCCGCTCACCGCACGCAGGTGGGCCCGGGAGGCCACCCCGGCCAGGGCGAGCAGGTCCAGGCACTCCCGCTCTCCGGGCAGGAGCGAGGCCTGCATGGATTCCACCGTGTCCACGAGCCAGGCATCCGGGTCCGGGGCCGGACGGAGCAGGACCCAGGGGACGGCACGGCCCGGCAGGACCGAACCGCCCTTGGCCTGGACCAGCACCCCCTGGTGCAGGGCCGATTCCAGGAAGGCCTGGACCAGCCGGGGGTTGCCCCCGGTCATCCCGTGGATGGTGCGCGCCGCCCCCTGGGTCAGGGAGCCGCCGAGCGTCCGCTCGCACTGGCGCCGCACCTGGTCCGGGTCACCCGGTCCCAGGTGGACGGTGCGGAGCATGCCGGTGTCGGACAGCGCCGCGATCCCGGATTCCCGGCCGAGCAGACCGGTCCCGCTGGCCAGCAGGGTGGCTGCCCGGTTCTGGACCAGCTGGGCCAGGACGAAGGCGCTGGCGGCGTCCAGGTACTGGACGTCCACCACCACGATCACCGGGGTGGTGCCCAGCTGCTGGAGCGCCCGCAGCACCCCGACGGGCGTGTTGAGCTCGTCCAGTGCGGTCAGCAGGGGGACGAGGGCCCCGTACGGTATCTCGCGCAGCGACGGTGTGCACTGGACGGTGTGCACGTTGTCCGCCAGGCCGGCGATCTCCAGGGCGGCCTGGACGAGCGAGGACTTCCCCGTGCCGGGGCCGCCCAGGATCACCGCGCCGGCCCGGTCGGCTCCGAGCAGGTCCTCGACGAGCGTCGTGAGGTGAGGGGAATCGGTGGGGATCCCCGCGTGCTGGGGCCGCAGCCCCGTGGTCTGCTCGCTCATCGGCCCACCTGCAGCTGGGCCTGGGCGGCGGCGAGCCGGGTCAGGTCCGCCCGGCCCCGGACCTGCAGCTTGGCGTAGATCTGGTAGAGGTGTCCCTCGACGGTGCGGATGGAGATCCCCGTGATGCGGGCGATCACCGCGTTCGTCTTGCCGTCGACCACGAGCCGGGCGATCTCCCGTTCGCGGCGGGTCAGCTGGCCCATCCACTCGGGGTCGGTGCCGGCGTCGTCGGCCGGCCCGTTCTTCGCCCGCCGTGACGGGGCGGCGTCGGCGATCCGGCGCAGCACCTGGGGCGAGAGCCCCTTCAGCAGCGGCGAGTCCGCCTGTTCGACGTATGAGGCGCACCCGGCCTCCGCGAGGGCCTCGAGGGCCCGCACCAGCAGGTTCTCGTCGTCTTCCAGGACGGCCCGGGCCAGGAGCTGGTTGGGGGCCGAGGCCGCGGTCTGGGTGCGTGCGGCGGCCTGGGCCAGCCGCGGGGCGAGCCGGAGGTCCCCGGACTGGAAGGCGATCGCCAGGGCCGAGAACTCGACGGCGTACAGGCCGGCCTCGGCAGCCCGCTCGGCCAGGGCGGAGATACGGGCGAGGCTCGCCTCGGGTGAGTGGATCCGCGCGGTGGCCTGGGCCAGGAACAGCTCGGTCACCCAGCCGAGCCGGCCGAGGGGCTGACCCGCCAGCTGCCCGGCCTGGCTGTCCACCAGCGCCTGGAAGACCTCCGAGGCCCGGGTGTCCGCGCCGCCGTCGCCACCGTCACTGCAGAAGACCAGCAGGGCCCGGGCCGCCTGGAGCTCGTGCGGATTGCCCGTGGCCTCCAGCTGGGCCATCAGGCCCGCGGCCCGGCGGTACGCCGGCTCACGGTCTCCGGTCATGGCATCGACCGTGGTCAGGACCAGTTCCGCGTACTGCGCTGACTGCGGGTTCCCGTGATGGCCGTCGATGACCGTCTCGGCGAGGTCCCGGCACCGGTCCAGCTGCCCGCAGGCGAGCAGGACGTTCAGCATCGACTGCGCCAGGACGGAGCGGTCCGCGGGACTCAGCACGTCGTCGATGATCCCGGCGGAGTGGAAGCGGGTGAGCTCTGCGTCGAGCCGGTCCAGCAGGCGCAGTGCCCCGTCCTGGTCATCGCCCAGGGCCAGGGCCTCGGCCCGCAGGGCCTGGGCGCGGCAGCGCACGGACTCCCCGGTGACGTCCGAACCGCGCGGAGCCAGCAGCTCGGGCAGGTGCTCGGCAGGGATCTGGTCCAACCGGGCGTGTGCCTCGCGGAGGTCACCGCGCGCCACGGCCACGCTGGCCGCCAGCACGCTCAGGGACGCGGAATCCGCGACCGGCGCCCGCGTCAGCACGGCCTCGGCCCCGTCCAGGTCCCCCATGGCGATCCGGGCACAGCACTCGGCCCAGGCCAGGTGTGTCCAGGCGGACTCCCCTGCCGGACCGGGGTTCGACGCCGCGTGCCACCCGGATTCCACGAACAGGGACACCGCGCCCTGGACGTCACCGAGCATGATCAGTTCGTCGGCGGCCCGCAGCACGCTGTGGTACCCGGGATCCAGGGTCTGCAGCATGCCGGCCAGTTCGCGGCGGCGGTCCGGCTCGATCGCCGCCAGGGTCTCCGCCGACTGCACGGAGTCCAGCCGGGCGATCCGGCCGGACTGGTCACTGCGGATCTCCAGCGCGCCCCCGTCCTGCAAGGTGTCCAGCTCGTGCGCGAAGCCGATGTGGATGAGGTCGCTGACGGGCATGGGCCCGCAGACGGCCAGCATCTCGAGCAGGGAGCGCTGGCGGACGGGCAGGTGCCGCAGCGAGGTGGCCAGCAGACCGGTGGGGTCCATCCTCGGCAGGGCCCCGGGCACCATGATCCAGCCCTCCTCGGCACGCTGCAGCTTGCCGCTGGCCACGCAGTCACGCGCGAGCTGACGCAGGCGGCTGACCGAACCGCCGCTGTGGCGCCACAGCACGGTCGCCGCGAACCGGGACACCGGACCGTCGAGCACGTCCTCGATCAGCCTCTCACCGGCCGTGGGCGTCAACGGCCGCACCGTGATCCCGGCCACGAGGCCCGCGCGCAGCAGCGACACCAGGTCCACGGGGACGTCGGTCAGCCGCTCGCAGTGGACCACCAGGCAGATGCTGTCGACCTGGGCCAGCTGGGACAGCACCGTGATGGTGCCGGCATCGATCTGGTCCGGCTGGGAGACGATGACGACGGCCGGGGCGGCCCCGTCCGGGCGCAGGAAGCCCGACAGGGTGCGCAGCATGCCGTGCAGCGACGAGGGCGGCGTGCGGTCCAGTCCGGAGAGGAGGATGGCCAGGGCCCCGTACGGGGTGGCGGCCGCGAAGGCGCTGCCGTGCAGGCGGTAGACGGACCGCTCGGGCGGGAGGGCGGCGAGGGCGGCGAGGGCCGTCTCGATGGTCTCGCGCCGGTCACCGGCCTCACCGATCAGGACGGCACCGCGCAGGGCGTCGCCGGCGAGGATCCGGCCCAGCGCCGTGCTGGCCTCCTGGGGAGACTCCATCCACCGGCCGTCGGTGCCGGAGCCCAGCCAGGCGACCCCGGGCTGCTGCGCCAGGCGCGACCGCTGGGACACCGGTGGCTGGACCGGCGGTGACGCGTTGAGGGAGGGGGCCGGCGGTGCTGCCGGCGGGGCCGGTGCGACGGCACGCGGCAACGGGGGGACGGGCTCGACGGACAGGGTCCGGCCGGTCATGGGGAGACGGGGCCGGGGGGTCTGGAGCGAGCGTTGGGGTGAATGGGACCGATGAGACGTGTACATACTGGAGCGCCCTCTGTTCTGAACTGCCTCCGGAAGGGGGATTCCGGACATGATCGCGGGGATGCGTCACGACCTTGACAGGTGGCTTTCGTCACAGATCCTAGGGAGCAGTTCGGGGCGGGGGGAAGCCCTGACGACATGGGCGGACGCTTAGGAGGCGAAATCAACCCCCAAAATTAACCCTTGACGAAATGACCATCATGTGCCTATCGCCCTGACTGGGCGACACGGCATCGATCACGGTTCCGCCCATAGGATTCGAACCTATACTGCACGGCTCCAAAGGCCGGCGTGCTGCCGTTACACCAGGGCGGATCGGCCAGCGGGGCCGGCAGTCCATTCTGCCACAGTCACCTCGCGGGGCAAGGAGGGGATGCAGCGGCCGGGCCGGTCACCGCAGGCCAGGGCCGGGTCCTCGCCTACCCCTCGCCTACCCCTCGGCGACCTCGCCGGCCTCGAGCCAGGCCAGCTCGGCCTGTTCCTTGCGCTCGGCCAGCTCCTGCAGGTCGGCGTTGGCCCCGGCGAGCGCCTCGAAGTCCCCGGACTCGGACAACCGCGCCATCCGGGCGTGCAGTTCGGACTCCTCCTCGGCCAGTCGCGCCAGCTGTCGCTCCAGCCGGCCGGCCTCCTTGCGGGCCGCCCGCTTCTCGGCCTCGCTCGGACCGGACGGCACGGCCGCCGTCCCGGGTCCGGCGGGGGCACTCGAGCCCGTCCCGCCGCCGGCAGGCGGGGCCCCGGCACCACCGCCGGCGCCCGTGAGCCCCCCGACCCGCCCCGTACCCGGGGACTCCTGCTCCCGGCGCAGGGCCAGGTACTGGTCCACTCCCCCGGGCAGGTCGCGCACCCTGCCGTCCCCGAGCAGGGCGAGCTGGTGGTCGGTGACGCGTTCGAGCAGGTACCGGTCGTGACTGACCACCACGAGGGTGCCCGGCCAGCCGTCGAGCATGTCCTCCACCGCCGCCAGGGTGTCCGTGTCGAGGTCGTTGGTCGGCTCGTCCAGCATCAGCACGTTCGGCTCCCCCACCATGAGGCGCAACAGCTGCAGACGGCGCCGCTCGCCGCCGGAGAGCTCGGCCACGGGCGTCCACTGCCGCGACGTGCCGAAGCCCAGTTGCTCCAGCAGCTGCCCGGTGGACAGGTCCCTGCCGCCGACCTGGAACGAGTTGCCCTCCCGGGCCATGACCTCGGCCACCCGGAGGTGGGAGACCTCGTCGAGCTCCCGGACGTCCTGGGTGAGGATGGCGGTCTGCACGGTCTTGCCGCGCCTGACCCGCCCGGAGTCCGGCTGCACCTGCCCGTCGAGAAGGCGCATCAGGGTCGACTTGCCGGCACCGTTGACGCCCACGATCCCCACCCGCTCACCGGGGGCCAGCCGCAGCGTGACGTCGTCGAACAGGGTGACGGGCGCGCCGCCGTCGGGGCCGGGGATCGTGTAGGTGACCGACTCCAGGTCCAGGACGTCCTTGCCCAGCCGGGCGGTGGCCATCTTGGCCAGCGAGACGGAGTCCCGCGGTTCCGGCACGTCGGCGATCACCGCGTTCGCCGCCTCGATGCGGAACTTGGGCTTGGAGGTGCGGGCCGGGGCGCCGCGGCGCAGCCAGGCCAGTTCCTTCTTCACCAGCTGCTGCCGCTTGGACTCCATCACGGCCGCGGCGCGGTCCCGTTCGGCCCGGGCCAGCATCCAGGCCGCGTACCCGCCGTCGAAGGGCTCCACCGTGGCGTCGTGCACCTCCCACGTGCGGGTGCAGACCTCGTCGAGGAACCAGCGGTCGTGCGTGACCACGAGCAGACCGCCGTCGGTGGCCCGCCAACGGGTCTTGAGGTGCCCGGCGAGCCAGGCGACGCCCTCGACGTCGAGGTGGTTCGTGGGCTCGTCGAGGAAGATCAGGTCGTCGTCGCCGGCCAGCAACCGTGCCAGGGCGGTGCGGCGTCGCTGTCCGCCGGACAGGGTCCCAACGGTGCGCTCCCAGTCCAGGCCGCCGAGCAGGCCTTGCATGACGTCGCGGATCTTCGGGTCCGAGGCCCACACGTGGTCCGGGACGTCCCCGACGACGGCGTGCTTGACCGTGTCGGCATCGTCGAGGTCGTCCCGCTGGTCCAGCACGCCCAGGGTGACGCCGCCCCGGCGGGTGACCCGGCCGGCGTCGGGTTCCTGCTGGCCGGCCAGGATGCGCATCAGCGTGGACTTGCCGTCGCCGTTGCGGCCGACGAGGCCGATGCGGTCGCCCTCGTCCACGCCCAGGGAGACGGCGTCCAGGACGGTGCGGGTGCCGAAGGAGATGCCGATGTTCTCGGCGCCGAGCAGGTGTGCCATGAAGCGGTGTGGTCCTTGGGTTCGGGGGTGTGGGTGGGGCCGGGGTGTGGGTGGGGCCGGGGCGGAGGTCCCGCGGTGGGTGCCGGGCGCTAGAGCACTCGGGCTCCGTGCACCGGGCCGTGCACGGCGATCGCCGCCACGCCGGTGCGGTCCTCCAGGCGCGCGGCCAGCTGGAAGGACTCCTCCGCGCTGCGCGTCAGGAACATCACGGTGGGGCCGGAACCGGAGACCTGACCGGACAGCGCGCCCTCCTCTAGGCCGACGTCCAGCATCTCGGACAGCTCCGGCACCATGGTGGCCGCCGGGACCTGCAGGTCGTTGCGCAGCAGCAGGGCCAGTTCCTCGGCGTTGCCCGCGGTGAGGGCCTGGACGAGGTCCCGGTCCACCTCCGGGTCGGTGTCCGGGGTGGGCAGGGTGCCCTCCGCGCGCAGCCGGTCCAGCAGGGCGTAGACCTGCGGGGTGGACAGGCCGGTGGCAGCGGGCACCAGCACGAGGTGGACGGGGTGCCGGGCCAGCAGCGGGGTGAGCTCGTCTCCGACGCCGAGCCCGACGGCGGCCCCGCCCATCACCGCGAACGGCACGTCCGCGCCCAGCGACGCGCCGATCGAGGCCAGGTCCTGCCGGGACAGTCCCGCGTCCCACAGCGCGGCACAGGCCATCAACGCCGCCGCCGCGTCCGCCGAGCCACCACCCATGCCACCGGCCACGGGCACCTGCTTGGTGATCTCCAGGTGCACTCCGTGGGTGGCCGGGTCCAGTCCGAGGTGCTCGCGCAGCAGCAGGGCGGCCCGGGCGGCCAGGTTGGAGGAGTCCTGCGGGATGAGGTCCGGGTCCACGAAGACGCTGGAGTTGTCGGCGAGCGAGACGGTGACGTCCCCGTCCGCGCGGGGCGTGGCCGTGACCTCCTCGGCCATGGACACGGCCAGGTAGACGCTGGCGACGGGGTGGTAGCCGTCCGGCCGCGGGCCGCCGACGGCCAGGGACAGGTTCACCTTGCCGGGCGCCTGCGCGGTCACGTGGCTGAACAGCCGGCCGGACTCGGGGTGGGAGGCCGTCGGGCTCATGCGCCGGTACCCCGTTCCGGCCGGGCGGCGGCGATCCGGGCGAAGGCCTCGATGCCCAGCACCTCGCCGCGGGCCCGGGGGTCCACTCCGGCGGCGCGCAGGGCGGTCTCGGCGGCGACGGGCGAACCCGCCCAGCCGGCCAGCGCGGCGCGCAGCGTCTTGCGGCGCTGGGCGAAGGCGGCGTCCACGACGGCGAAGACCTGCTTCCGCGTGGCCGTGGTCTCCGGCGGGTTGCGCCGGGTGAAGGCCACGAGCCCGGACTGGATCTTGGGCGCGGGCCAGAAGACGTTCTTGCCGATGGTCCCGGCCTTGCGTACCTCGGCGTACCAGGCCGCCTTGGCCGAGGGCACCCCGTAGACCTTGGAACCGGGGTCCGCGGCGAGGCGGTCGGCCACCTCCTCCTGGACCATGACCAGTCCGTGCCGCAGCGAGGGGACCTCCGCCAGGAGGTGCAGCAGCACCGGGACGGCCACGTTGTAGGGCAGGTTGGCCACGAGCGCGGTGGGGGGACCGGGCGCCCGGGCGGGGCGCACGGAGTCGATGGCGGCGGCGGAGACGTGCATCGCGTCGGCGAGCAACACCCCCAGGCGGTCACCGGCTCCTGGCCGGAATTCGGACGCGGTCTGGGCCAGGCGCCCGGCCGGGACCGGGTCGATCTCCACGGCGGTGACCGCGGCGGCGGCGTCCAGCAGGCCCAGCGTGAGGGAGCCCAGGCCGGGGCCGACCTCCAGGACGTGTTCCTCGGCCGTGGTCCCGGAGGCGGCCGTGATCCGCCGGATGGTGTTCGGGTCGATGACGAAGTTCTGCCCGAGCGTCTTCGTGGGACGCAGGTCCAGCTCCGTGGCCAGCCGGCGGATGTCGGTGGCGGAGAGCAGGGGGGCGTCAGGGGCGGTCACGCGTTCCATCCTACGGGGGCGGCAATGCCCAAGGGCCCGCCGGAGCGGGCCCTTGGGGACAACGGGTGTTCGGTGGCTCGCGCCGGGGAGCCGTGGATCAGCGCAGGCCGAGCTTGGAGGAGCAGGCGGGCCAGTGTCCCCAGCCGCCGTTGGCGCGCAGCACCTCGGCGGTGGCGATCTGCTCGGCGGGCGTGGCCTGGTGCGGCAGCGGTGCGTAGCGGGTGCCGCCGGCCCCGGCCCAGGAGGAGGCCGAGAACTGCAGGCCGCCGTAGTAACCGTTGCCGGTGTTGATGGACCAGTTGCCGCCGGACTCGCACTCGGCCAGGGCCTGCCAGGCACCCGAGGCGGGGGCGGAGGCCTGCTCGGGCCGGGGGGCGGGGGTGGTCTCGCGCGGAGCGGACGGGCGGGCGGCGGAGGAGCTGGACGGGGCGGATGCGGCCGCCTCGGTGCGGGTCGGCTGCGCGGCCTGCCGCGGGGCGGGCTTCGGGGCCGGGGCCTTGGTGCCGACGGCGATGCGACGGTCCACCGGCTCGCGCACGGTCTCGGTCGCGGTGGCCTTGCGGCCGGTGACCTTGCCGTCCACGGTGGTGACGGTCCACGTGGTGACCTGCTTGCCGGCCCGGCCCTCGGCGACGACCTCGGTCCTGCCGCGGGCCAGGTCCTCGTCCTGGACCTTGACGGTCTCGAACGGAACGGCCTTCGCGGTGGTCGTCGTGGCGGTGTCCACGCGCTGCACGGTGACGGTCATGCCGGAGGTGACGGGGGTGTCCCCGGCGGGAGAGAGGCGGTCATTGCCGTCGAAGTCGACCTTGCCCTGGCGCAGGGCCTGCTCGACGGTCGCGGCGCCGGTGGCGAAGGCCCGCTCGAACGTGCCGGACTTCACGGTGACGGCCTTGGGCAGGACCACGTCGACCTGCGAGGCCCGCTCCAGGTTCAGGACGGTGGAGCCCAGGGACCCGGCATCGGCGTCGTCGGCACCGGTGGCGGAGGCCGGGGCCGCGTCGTCGGCGGAGGCGGTGGCCTCGGCGCCGCGCTGGGTGGACACGAGGGCCACCAGTCCCACGATCACCAGGGCGAGGGTTGCCACCTGGGCGATCAGCTTGGCCAGACGGCCCTTCATCACTCGTGCCATGGATATCCAGTCGTCGTCGCATCCGGGCACGGGTTCAGGTCGGGCCCATGGCAGGCGTCCGACGGCCCGATCCGGCCAATTGGTGATCTACGATAACGGCTGGATAACAAAGATATCAAATTGGTCACGAACCGGCGTGGTCAGCGCGCCTTTCCCGCCTGCCGGTGCAGCCCTCAGAACTCGCCGTAGACCCTCCGGGTGTTCGCCGCGATCGCCGCGCTGAGGGCGTCGACCTCCATGCCCCGGACCTCGGCCATCCGCCGGACCGTCAGGGGCACCAGATAGGGCGCGTTCGGCCGGCCGCGATGAGGGTGCGGGGTCAGGAAGGGCGCGTCCGTCTCCACCAGGACCAGGTCCTTCCGGGCCTCGGCCAGGGCGGCCCGGAGGTCGTCGTTCGCGGCGAAGGTCACCGGGCCGGCGAAGGACATGTACCAGCCGTGCTCGTTGCAGGTCCGGGCCAGGGCCGCGTCGCCGGAGAAGCAGTGGAACACCACCTTCTCCGGCAGGTCCGGGGTGTCCAGCAGGATCCGCACCACGTCCTCGTGAGCGTCGCGGTCGTGGATCTGGACGGCCTTGCCGAGGCGGTGGGCCAGGTCAAGGTGCCACCGGAACGCCTCCTGCTGGGAGCCGACCCCCTCGGGCCCGGTGCGGTAGTAGTCCAGCCCGGTCTCCCCCACCGCCCGCACCCGCGGGTGGGCGGCCATCTGCTCGATCTGCTCCAGGGCGGCCTCGAGGTGTCCGCGCTCGGCCAGCCGGGCGGCGTCGTTGGGGTGGATCGCCACGGCCCCGAGCAGTCGGGGCTCCGCCTCGATGGCCGCCAGGGTGAACCGGGCCGACTCCACGTCGCAGCCGACCTGGACGGCACCGGACACCCCGGCGGCCGCGGCCGCGTCCATGGCCTGGTGCACGTCCACGGTCACGAGACCGTCACGGAAGTCCAGGTGGGTGTGGTTGTCCACCACGGGCACCGTGAGCGGTTCGGGGGCGGGCGGGTACTCCAGGCGCCGCTTGCGCCGCGACTTCTCCTCGGTGGGCTGGCGCCGGCGTTCCCCGGGAACGGCGGGCGCCCCGGGCTCCTCGTCCGGGGCCGGACGGTAGGCCGCCGGGACCGCTGCGTCCGGGCGGCCGACGCGATCACCGCTGCCGGCGGGATCGGTGGACGGGGCGGTGCGGACGTCGTCAGGAGTGGACATGCCTTCATGCTAGGGCGCGGGCCGGGCCGCATGACCGCGGGAGTCGGCACCGACGGACGGGCGCGGCCGCCCTCGATACGATGGCCGGATGACTGAACCGCAGGCCACCGTCCTGTTCGTGTGCACGGGCAACATCTGCCGTTCCGCCTACGGCCACCACCTGCTGGCCCGTCGGCTGGAGCATGACGCCCCGGGCCGGTACCGGGTCGTCTCGGCGGGCACCCAGGTCAACCCGCGGCTCACGGTGCCGCCACAGGTCCACGCCCTGCCGCGGGCCGGCTCGCTGCAGACCCTCACCGACCATGCCCCCATGCAACTGACCGGGCGGGCCGTGGGCGGGGCCGACCTGCTCCTGGCCGCCACCTCCGACCACTCGGCCGTCATCCTGCGGGAGACGCCGGCGGCGCTGAACCGGTCCTTCACCATGCTCGAGTTCGGGGCAGCGGCCCGGGCGATGGCCACGGGGGAGATCCCGGCATGGCCCGCCCCGGCGGCGGGATCGACCACCCTGGCCGAGGACGTCCGCTCGCTGGCCCGGCACGTCTCGCGTCATCGCCCCAGGGTCCGCGGATCCCTGGCGACGATCGACCTGCCCGACCCGTACGGCCAGGCGGACACCGCCTACACGGAGATGGCGTCCGCACTGGAACCGGCCGTCGAGCACATCGCCGACCTGCTGGTCGGCCTGGCCCGCCGCGACTGAGGGACCGGGCGGTACGGCGGGACTGAGGGTCGGGCGGCGGGGCGGACCGGCGTCGGCCGGCTCAGCGCCCGGGCGCGGGGTGGAACCGCTGCTGGGCCTTCTCCAGGCCCGACTCCACCAGTTCCACCACGGCGTCGGCCGCCCGGTCCACGTGCAGCGGCAGCAGCTCGCGCTCGGCCGCGGTGAACGGACGCAGCACGTAGTCCGCGGCCGGCTGGCGCCCGGGAGGCCGGCCGATCCCGACCCTCACCCGGGGGTAGTCCCGGGTGCCGAGCACCTGGGAGATGGACTTCAGGCCGTTGTGCCCGCCCTCGCCTCCACCGGTCTTCAGGCGCAGGGTGTCGAAGGGGATGTCCAGCTCGTCGTGCACCACGATCAGGTGCTCGGGCCGGATCGAGTAGAACCGCGCCAGGGCGCCCACCGGGCGCCCTGACACGTTCATGTAGCTGGCCGGCTTGGCCAGGATCAGCTTGGGTCCGCCCGGACGCACGTGCGCGGTCCCGACGGCGGCGCCGGCCTTGTGCGCGGTCAGTCCGGTGCCGAAGCGCCCGGCCAGCTCGTCCACGACCATCTGGCCGACGTTGTGCCGGGTGCGGGCGTAGTCGGGCCCGGGGTTGCCGAGCCCGACCACGAGCCACGTCGCCGACGCACCGCCGGAACCGGCCGCCGACGACGAGGTACCCTGCACGGTCATCGGGTCGATCAGCCCTCGGCCGGGGCCTCGGAGGCGCCCTCGGCCGCCGCCTCGCCCTCACCGGTCTCGCCCAGGTCCTGGACGGTGGGCTCGGAGATGGTGGCGATGACGTAGTCGTCCTCGAGCTCCAGGGTGGTGCCGGCCGGCAGCTGGATGTCGCGGCCGTAGACGTGCTCGCCCGCGGCGCGGCCCTCGATGACGATGGTGACGTTGTCCGGCAGGTGGGTGGCCTCGGCCAGCACCGGCACGGTGGCCTCCTCGAGGTTGAACACGGTGTTCGGGGCGGCCTCGCCCTCGACGTGCACGGGCACGTCCACGACGACCTTCTCGCCCTTGCGCACCACGAGCAGGTCGAGGTGGTCGACGGTCTGCTTGATGAAGTTGCGCTGGATGTCCTTCGGCAGCACGAGGTGCTCCTCGCCGTCGTGCACCAGCGTCAGCAGGGCGTTCGGGTTGCGGACGGCCAGCGTGGTCTGCTGGGCCGGCATCAGGATGTGGACCGGGTCGGTGCCGTGGCCGTAGACGACGGCCGGGATCTGGCCGGCGCGGCGGGCCTGGCGCGCGGCACCCTTGCCGAAGTCGTCACGCAGGGTGACCTGGATCTTGATCATGTCGCTCATGGTTCTCCTCCTGTACTCGCTCTCCACTCCACCGTCGGTGGAACGGGCCTTCCAGGCAGGACTTCGCCGCATCCCCTCGCGCGGACCGGCCGGGAGTCTGGACTGGACCCACCGGGACGACGGTCCAGGAGGTGCGGCGGCCTCGTCGATCACGGAGCGGGACGCTCCCTCGCCTGGGCAACGCCGACCATCCTACCAGTGGTGCCAGTAGGCTGGCGGAACGACCCGGCCGTGGTGTCCGCACCCCTATCCCCAGGAGGACCCGTGGAGAACCCGCAGCAGGACTGGGAGGCCGGTGGTGAGCGGCTGACGGCCACCACCGCCGCCATGCTCTCGGCCATGGACTCCGTGGTGGACGGCAAGCACCGGGCGGTCCGCACGGCCGTCCTGGTCCTGCTGGCCGGCGGCCACCTGCTGGTGGAGGACGTCCCCGGCGTGGGCAAGACCCTGCTGGCCAAGGCCCTGGCGCGGACCGTGGGCGGCACCGTCAACCGCATCCAGTTCACCCCGGACCTGCTGCCCTCGGACGTCACGGGGGTCTCCGTGTTCAACCAGGACCGGCACACCTTCGAGTTCCGGGCCGGGGCGGTGTTCGCCAACGTCGTGATCGGCGACGAGATCAACCGGGCCTCCGCCAAGACCCAGTCCGCCCTGCTGGAGTGCATGGAGGAACACCAGGTCACCGTGGACGGCACCACCCACCGGCTGGACGAGCCGTTCATGGTGGTGGCGACCCAGAACCCGGTCGAGTCCGAGGGCACCTACCCCCTGCCGGAGGCACAGCGGGACCGGTTCATGGCCCGGATCACCATGGGCTATCCGGACGAGGACGCCGAACTGCAGATGCTGCGCACCCACCACGGTCCGCTGCCCTCGGCCGCTCCCGTCAACCGGCTCGCCCCGGTCACGTCCACCGACGACGTGTTGCAGATGATCGAGGCCGTCTCCCGGGTGCACGTCTCCGAGCCCGTGGCCCGGTACGTGGTGGCCCTGGGCCGGGCCAGCCGGCAGCACGCGGACGTGCTGGTGGGAGCCAGCCCCCGGTCCCTGCTGCAGCTCACCCGGGCGGCCAAGGCCGAGGCCGCGCTGAACGGCCGGTCCTACGTGACGCCGCAGGACGTGACCGACGTCGTGGGGGTGGTGTTCCCGCACCGGTTGATGCTGCGGCGCCGGTCCGCGCACGACGCCGCGGAGGCCGAGGCGGTCACCGACCGCATCCTGCACTCCGTGGCCGTCCCGGCCGGCGTCTGAGACCGGGTGGGACGATGGGCACCGGTCCGCTGAAGCCGACGACGCGGGGGCTGGCCATCGGGGTGGCCGCCGCGGTGCTGGTGCTCGGCGGGCTGGTCCTGGGACGGCGGGAGGCCATCGCGATCGGGCTGTTCCTGGCCGCGCTCCTCGCCGCCTCCCTGGCCGCGCTGGCCGTGCACGCGCACCTGGCCCGCCGGACCCGGTTGGTGCGCACGGTGTCCCCCCGGGTCCTCGTGGCCGGGGGCGACGTGCGGGTGACGTTCTCGGGCGTGGTGCCCGGCCTCAGGGACGCGCTGCCCGGCCGCGCCCCGGTCCCGGTGCCGTCCGGTGGTTACCGGTGGCCGGCACCCCGGCGGGGGGTGTACGACGTCGGCCCGGCCCTGACGCACCTGCGCGGCCCGTTCGGCCTGTGGACCGGGAGCGCACCGGTGGCGGCCACGAGCCGGGTGCGGGTGCTGCCCCAGCCGCTGGACGACGAGGCACTGGACGGGGTCCTGCGGGCCGGGACCGGGGAGCACGACGCGGCGGACCTGCTCGGCAGCGAGGCGGCCCCGGATGACCTGCTCGTGCGGGACCACCGGGACGGGGACGCCCTGACGCGGGTGCACTGGGGTGCCACCGCCCGCACCGGACGGCTCATGGTGCGCCAGGAGGAGTGGGCGCACGACCCCTGGACCGTGGTGGTCCTGGACTGCCGGGCAGTCTCCTTCGCCACCGGCCGGCACCAGGTGGACGGCGGGGCGGGCCGGGGCTGGACGACGTCCGCGGCGTTCGAACGGGCGGTCAGCGTGGCCGCGGCGGTCATCGACCGGTTGCACTCCTCCGGCCACCACGTGCTGCTGATGGACCAGGACGGCAACCGGCTGGAGCCCGAGCTGGCCGCCGCCGTGCTCGAACCGGCGCTCCGGGAGGCGGCCTGGACCGCCGCCCTGCCCTCCCAGGTCACCACCGTCATCGCCCTGCTGGGCACCGCGGTCGGGCAGGACGTGCCGGTCATGGTCACCCTGCCCCGCACCCTGCACCGCGTGGCCCTGCTGTTCGGGGCCGGTGAGGCCGTGCCGGTCGGGCCCGCCGGACCGGTAGGGCCCGCCGCCGCGCTCGAGCAGGACGGCTGGCTGGTGGCGGGGGTCCGGACATGACCGGCGTGCTGTCCCGGGCCGGGGCCGCCTGGCTGCTGGCCGCCCTCACCGGTGCCCTGGTGGTCGCCGCCGCGCTGTCCCTGGGCGCCGTGTTCGATGCCCCGCCCGCGGCCTGGTTGCCGCCCTCGTCCGTGCCGGCCGTCCTGGGACTGGCCGGGGCCGCCACCGTCCGCTCCCTCGGAGGCCGGGTGCTCCGCCCCCTGCTGGTGGGGCTCGCGGTCGCCGCCGGGGCCTGGTGCCTGCAGTGGTGGCCCGAGACGCTCCTGGCGGGACTGCTGCCCCAGCAGGAGACGGCGGGGGCGATCGCCGCCTCGGCCGCGGAGCTGCGCGAGACCATCTGGACGGACACCGTCCCGGTGACGCCCACGGATCCGGCGCTGGCCGCCGTCGGGGCGGTCCTGGCACTGACCGCCCTGGTGACCGACGCGATCGCCGTCGGGTTGCGCTCCCCCGCGATCGCCGGGATCCCGCCGCTGGCCCTGATCGGGGGTGCGGCCGTGATCACGGCGGGGGTGACCCCGTGGCCGGCCCTGGCCATCGCCGCCGGGGCCTGGCTGGCCCTGCTGGCGGTGGGCAGCGACTCCCTGCTGTCCCTGATCCACGAGGCGCCCGCCCCCGGGGCCCGCCCGGAGTCCGACCGGCCGGCCGGTGGCGCCTCCTGGCCGGCCGGCACGGTGGCGACCGGCGCGGCGGCCGTGGCCGCCCTGGTGGCCGGAGCCACCCAGGTGCCGTTCCTGGCCACCGGGCTGGCCCCCGAGGGGCAGCGCTTCGTGCTCGGCCAGGGTGCGGGCCCGGTGAACCCGGCCGCCGATCTCGGCCGCGAGCTGCGCAGCTCCACCGGGTACGCCGGGATCCGCTACGAGACCGAGGACGGCCGGGGCGTCTACCTGCGCACCGCGGTGGTGGAAGATGTCCAGGACTCACCCTGGGAGGCCGTGCCGCCCCAGTACTCGGGGCCGCCCACGATCACGGGCTTCGACCCCGCCGGTGCGCGGCTGGCCGGCGGTTCGGACCGGCTCCTGGCGCAGGCCGCCGCCGGTGGGGACGGTCCGTGGTCGGTGGTGAGCCTGTCCCTGGACGACTGGTCCGGGAACTGGGCCCCGCTGCCGGACCAGGTCTGGCGCGTGGACCGGGTCGTGGGCGACTGGGGCTGGCAGGTGGAACCGTCCACCTCCGTCGCCTACCGCCGGGAGTCGACTCCGGTGGAGCTCGACTACCGGGCCGCCGTCGTCCCCGTGCGGATGGGCCTGGAGGAGCTGGCCTCGCTGACCCGCCCGGGCGCCCCGCAGGGCATCTACAACCGCTGGGGCTCCGGACCGGAGCTGGAGGGCTCCCGGGTCGAGGCCCTGGCCCAGGAGGTCACCGCCGGGATGACCAACCCCGTGGAGCAGGCCGCCGCCATCCAGGCGCACCTGACCTCCGGGCGCTTCACCTACTCCGAGACCGCCCCCGTGGAGCGGGGCTACGACGGCTCGGGACTCCGGATGACGGAGCAATTCCTCGAGGCCGGGGCCGGATACTGCATCCACTACGCCTCCGCGATGACCATGATGGCCCAGTCCGTGGGCATCCCCGCCCGGGTGGTGGTGGGCTACGCACCCGTCGCCGCGACCCCGGGCACCGGGACGCAGCACCGGGTGACCTCGGACCGGGCGCACTCCTGGCCGGAGCTGTACCTGAACGGCGTCGGGTGGGTCCCCTTCGAGCCCACCCCGGGGGTGGGACGGACCCCCAGCTACACGCAGGCCCAGGGGTCCGGTGACCCGACGCCCGAGGCCGACCCCAGGCTGCCCGGAACGGCCGCGTCGCCGAACGCGCCCCTCCCCGCGTCCGGATCCGGCGGGGAGGGAGCGGGCTCTGCGGGGCGGGACGGCGCGGCCCGCGTCGACCGGACGGTCGGCTCGATGGTGCTCGGCCTGACGCTGGCGGCGGCCCTGGCCGGACTGGCCGTGCTGCCCCGC
>NZ_CALMQR010000101.1:0-69120 GCF_937871995.1 uncultured Citricoccus sp.
GAGCACGCCCGCCAGGCCCAGGGCCACCGTGACCGCGAAGTCGCCGGTGGCGGCGGCCGCGGTGAGCCCGTGGGCGGCCGGGTCGAAGGACGCCGGGTCCGGGCGGAACAGCAGTCCCGCGAGATTGCCACTCTGCGGGGCGGGCAGCAGCTCGGCCAGGTGGGCGATCCCGCGGGCCAGCCCGACGGCCAGCAGGATCCAGCCGGCGGCCTTCACGCCGGCGAGCAGCGCCAGGACGGCGAGCGCGCGCCGCCCGGACCTCGAGGTCGGCAGTTCTGGTCTCAGACCGGCGTCACCACGTGCGACTCGGGGATGTGCCTCTCGTGCAGCCGCCGCCGGAACACCCAGTAGACGAAGGCCGAATAGGCCAGCACGATCGGCACCATCACCACGGCGACCCAGGACATGACGGTGAGCGTGTAGTCCGAGGAGGAGGCGTTGAAGGCCGTGAGGTGGTGGCTCGGGTCGATCGTGGAGGGCAGCACCACCGGGAACACCGCCAGGAAGACGGACGCGGCGCCGGCCGCCATCGAGCCCGCCAGGGCGGTGAAGGCCCAGCCCTCACGCCGGATGCGGGCCGCGCGCCAGGCGACCATCCCGGCGAACAGGGCGGCGGCGAGCAGGACCCAGGGCAGGGCGTCCGGCTGGCGCAGGGCCACCAGCACGCCCCAGGCCGCCGAGGGCAGGAGGTACAGGGGCAGGTACCGGCTCAGGTGGTGGTGCGCGGCCGCGCGCGGGCTGCCCTCGGTCTTCAGGCCGAGGTAGGCCCAGCCCATGGCGAGGGCGAACCCGACGGCGGCCAGGCCGCCGGCGATGCCCTCCCAGGACAGCCAGGCGAAGGGTCCGCCGACCCGGTCGCCGTTGGCGTCCAGGGGCATCCCGGTGGTCGTCACGGCCAGCATGAGCCCGATGCTGAACGCGGCGACGGCCGAACCACCGGCCATGCACCAGTCCCAGGCGGTCCGGGCCCGGGCGGTGCGGGACTTGCCCCGGTACTCGATGGACACCGCCCGCAGGATCAGCGCCAGCAGGGTGAGGGTCAGGGGCAGGTAGAGCCCGGCGAACAGCGAGGCGTACCAGTGGGGGAAGGCGGCGAACATGGCACCGGCCGCGGTGATCAGCCACACCTCGTTGCCGTCCCAGACGGGGCCGATGGTGTTGAGCATGACGCGTCGCTGGCTCTCGTTGCGCGCCCACCCCTTCATGAGCATGCCGACGCCGAGGTCGAAACCGTCCAGGACCAGGTACCCGGTCCACAGCACGGCGATCAGGACGAACCAGAAGGCGGGGAGGAAATCCATGGTCTGTCTACCTCTCAGTACGCGAAGGCCAGGACGTCGTCGGCATGGCGGGCGCCGTCACCGGACGGGCCCCCGGGGCCTTCCGGTCCGTCGTGGCCCTCGTGCTCGTCCGCGGTCAGCTCCGGCATCCCGGCCGGCACCCCGCCCTGGACGTAGCGGGTGAGCAGGATGACCTCGACCACCATGAGCACGGCGTAGACGAGGCTCAGCACGATGAGCGAGAACAGCACCTCCCCGGCGGAGACCCCCGGTGAGACGGCGGCCGCGGTGTACATCCAGACCTGGTCGATGCCCGTGGGATCGGGGTTGGGCACCACGACGAAGGGCTGGCGGCCCATCTCGGTGAAGATCCATCCGGCGGCGTTGGCACCGAAGGGGGCCAGGATCCCGAAAACGGCCAGGCGCATCAGCGGCCTGCTCAGCGGCACGGTGCCCTTGCGCGTGACCCACAGGGCGAGGGCCGCGGCCAGGGCGGCCAGTCCGCCGAAGGTGATCATGATCCGGAAGCCCCAGTAAGTGACCTCCATGACCGGCAGGTAGTCGATCTCCATCCCGGCGCGCTCGCCGTAGATCGGGTCGTCGGGCAGGTGGGTGCCGTACTGCTCCTGGTACTGAGGGATCAGCGTGTTGACGCCCGGCACATCGGTGGTGAAGTCGTTGTGGGCCAGGAAGGACAGCAGGCCGGGGATCTCGAAGACGCCGACGATGTCGTCGCAACTGGTCGCGCCCTCGCTGCGCAGGTCGGCGACGGAGAGCACGGAGAAGCCGGTGCCGTCGTGGCAGGCGGCCTCGGCGGCGGCCATCTTCATCGGTTGCTGCTGGATCATCAGCTGGGCCTGGGCATGGCCGGTGAACGCGGTGCCCAGGAAGCCGACGATCGCGATCCAGGCCCCCCAGCGCAGCGAGCCCCACCAGACCCGGTAGTCGGTCTCGTCCCGGGCGCGGGAGCCGGTGCTGCCGACGACGACCGTGCCGTCGGGCTGCACGGTGTCGATGCCCTGCTCGCGGCGCTTCCACAGGTGGAACCAGGCGATGCCCAGCAGGAAGGCGCCCGCCACGGAGACGGCGCCGAAGATCGTGTGCGGGAAGTGCACCAGCAGGGTGTTGTTGGTCAGCACCGCCCAGATGTCGTTCATCACGGGGCGGCCGTCCACCATCTCGACACCGACCGGGTGCTGCATCCACGAGTTCGCCGCGAGGATGAAGTAGGCGGAGAACACGGACCCGATGACGGCGGCCCAGATGGCCGAGAGGTGGATCCTCGCCGGCAGGCGCTTCCACCCGAAGATCCACAGGCCGAGGAACACGGACTCCAGGAAGAAGGCCACGAGGGCCTCCATGGCCAGCGGCGCGCCGAAGACGTCGCCCACGAACCGGGAGTACTCGGACCAGGCCATGCCGAACTGGAACTCCTGGACGATGCCGGTGGCCACGCCCATGATGAAGTTGATGAGGAAGAGCTTGCCCCAGAACTTCGTCATCCGCAGGTACTGCTCCCGGCCCGTGCGGTGCCACACGGTCTGCAGGGTGGCCACGACCAGCCCGAGGCCGATCGTGAGCGGGACCATCATGAAGTGGTAGACGGTGGTGATGCCGAATTGCCAGCGGGCGATGTCCAGGGGATCCACGTGGGCGCCTTTCCCGGCCGCCTCGGCGGGGACGCCGTGGCACAGCCGGATACTGAAGTCTTCTACAGCCTGTAGAAATCGAGGATAGCGGTCTTTTCTACGTGCTGTAGAATATGTCCTGTCCGGACGTGACCAGGCGGTGTGGATCGCCTTCCCGTTCCGGTACCGCGCGCCGCCGAGGCCCGCGGGAGCGAGGAACCGATGACGAGACGAGGAGACCGCAGTGGCCCTGGGTGACCTGGAACGGTCCGTGATGGACCTGCTGTGGGACCGCCCCGGCCCCCATACGGCCAACGAGGTCCGCGACACGCTGGCCGGGGACCTGGCCGTGACCACTGTGCTCACCGTGCTGTCCCGCCTGGAGAAGAAGGGGCTGGTCCAGCGCGACGGCGGGCGCCGCCCCCACCGGTACGGCGCCGTGTCCTCCCGCGAGGACCACACCGTCGGCCTGCTCAACGAGGTCCTGGGCTCCGTGCCCGACCGCCAGGCCGTACTGGCCCGCTTCCTGGGCGGCATCGGCCCGGACGAGGCCGCTGCCGTCCGCCGGCTTCTCGGGGACTGACCGGTCCACGACACGCGCCCACCCCGACGGGGCACGGTGCGCCCTAGACTTCCCTCGTGTCCGTCCTGCTGCTCGCCACGCTGGCCGTGGCCCTGGCCTGGCCGGTCCCGGTCCTGCTCGACCGCGCCCGCTGGGTCCGGCGCGCGCCGGGGACCGCCATGGTGTTGTGGCAGGCCGTGGCCCTGGCCGGCGGTCTGTCCCTGATCGGCACGCCCCTGGCCTGGGGGCTGGGTCCCTTCGGCGACCACCTCGGTGAGTCCCTGCCGGCCTTCGTGGCCGCCCTGTCCGACGGGACCTGGGTCGACCGGCTCGAGGAGGACGTCTGGATGCCGGCCCGCATCGCGGCCGTGACCGGTGCCGTGCTGCTGGCGGGCCACCTCGTGCTGACCCTGGCGGTCACGGCCTGGCGGACCGTCACGCAGCGGCGCCGCCACCGCCAGATGGTCGAACTGCTCGCCACGCCTCCCGCCGAACGCACGGTGGAGCAGGCCCACACCCGCGTGCTCCCCCACGACGTCCCCCTGGCGTACTGCCTGCCCGGACTGAACGGGTCGCTGACCGTGCTCTCCCAGGGGCTGATCGACCAGCTCTCCGAGCGCGAGGTGAACGCCGTCGTCGCCCATGAGCGGGCCCACCTGCGCCAGCGACACGACCTGTTGCGGCTCGCCTTCGAGTCCTGGCACCGCGCCGTGGCGTGGCTGCCGACCACGGCCACGGCCCGCCGCGCGGTGGCGCAGCTGACCGAGATGCTCGCCGACGACGCGGCGCTGAAGTCCCATGACCGCACCGACCTGGTGCGCGCCATCGTCCTGACCGGGGAGGCGGAGGGTGTCGCCCGCGGGACGGCCGGGACCGACGCCGGTCGCACGGTGCCGAACGTGCAGGAGGACGGCTCGGTGCCGCTGACCCTGCGGTTCTACCGCCTGCTCGACCCCGTGCCGCCCCTGTCCCTGACGGTCCGGCTGGGCGTCATCGTCACGGCCCTGGGGCTGATGGCCCTTCCCGTGGTGCTGCTGGCGTAAAGGTGGACGGCCTCTCCCGCCGCACCCCATCCCGTGGTTCGATAAGCTGGGATGTCGGTGGCCCTCGCCGCCGATGACCCAGCAGCCCACCGACCCCCCGAACGGACCAGGCCCATAGTGCAAGGCAACGCGATCTTCCGTCACTCCAACGCTTCCCTCCTGTCCGTGACGGAAGTGCTGGCTCCTGTCACGGTGACGAGCGATCAGATCGATGACGAGCTGGCCGGCGTGCTCAAGCGCCTGCGCCTGCCGCGCGGACTGCTGCAGCGCGTGGCCGGGGTGGAGGCCCGCCGCAACTGGGAGCACCCGGGCCACTTCCAGGACGGCGCCGCCGAGGCCGGCAGGCGCGCCCTGGCCGCGGCCGGAGTGCGTCCGGACCAGGTGGGGCTGATGGTGAACACCTCGGTGACCCGGGAGACGCTCGAGCCCTCCGTGGCGGTGCGCATCCACCACGAGATGGGCCTGCCCACCTCGGCCACCAACTTCGACATCACCAACGCGTGCCTCGGCTTCGTGAACGGCCTGGTGCTGGCCGCCTCCCTGATCGACGCCGGCCAGATCGACTACGCCGTCGTCGTCGCCGGTGAGGACTCCGGCAAGGTCCAGCAGGCCACCCTGGAGAACCTCAAGGACGCCGCGGTGGACCGGGGCAGCTTCATGGAGCAATTCGCCTCACTGACCCTGGGCTCCGGTGCCTCCGCCGCCGTCGTGGGCCGGACCGACCTGCACCCGGAGGGCCATCGCATCCTGCGCGGCATCACCCGCGCCGGCACCGATCACCACGACCTCTGCGTGGGGGACCACAAGGGGATGTTCACCGACTCGACCGCCCTGCTGCGGGACGGCCTCGAGCTGGTCATGGACGCCTGGAACGAGGTCCCGGCCGACTGGGGCTGGTCGGACATGGACCGCTATGTCACCCACCAGGTCTCGCGCCTGCACACCGACTCCATCACCGAGGCCGCGGGACTGGACCCGGACCGGTTCCCGGTGACGTTCCCCGAGCTGGGCAACGTGGGCCCGGCCTCCCTGCCGATCACCCTCGCCCGCGAGGCCGGCTCCCTCTCCGCCGGGGACCGGGTGCTGTGCATGGGAGTGGGGTCCGGGCTCAACACGGCCATGCTGGAGATCAGCTGGTGAGGGTTCCCGCCTCCCCCGCTGCCCTGCCCGACACCCACGCCCCCGCGGCCCCCGCCGGCCTTCCCGGGTGGGACCCGGCCTGGAGCCGCCTCGTCACCGTGCGGACCTTCGACGGCGACCGGACCCTGCACGTCCTGGACACCGGCGACGTCCTCGCCGAGGCCGGGCTGAGACCCGACGGGATCATCCTGGCGGTCCACGGCAATCCCACCTGGTCCTACCTGTGGCGTTCCCTGGCGGCCGCCACCCTCGACGCCGCCCGGTCCGGGGACGGACCGGTATGGCGCGTCGTGGCCCCGGACCAGCTGGACATGGGCTTCTCCGAGCGCCTCGCCCACGGCCGGCTCCCGCGGCCCTCCGCGGCCGGGACGGCACCGCTCGGTGACGACGCCGGCTACCGGACCCTGGGCGGGCGGATCGCCGACCTCGACGCCCTCGTCACCACCCTCGGACTGGACGCCGCGGCCCGGTCCGGACAGTCGCTGCTCACCCTCGGCCACGACTGGGGCGGTGTGGTCTCCCTGGGCTGGGCGGGCCGCAACCAGGACCTGGTGGACGGGGCCATGACCCTGAACACCGCCGTGCACCGGGACCCCGCCGAGCCCCTCCCCGCTCCCCTGCGGGCGGCCCTGGCCGGGCCCCTGCTGCCCGGGTCCACCGTGACCACCGACGCGTTCCTTAAGGTCACCACCTCCCTCGGGAACCCGCCCCTGGACTCCGGCGTCCGGGCCGCCTACCACCTGCCCTACCGTTCCGCCGACCGGCGCGGCGGCATCGGCGGGTTCGTCGCGGACATCCCCGTGGGACCCGCGCACGGCTCGCACGAGGAACTGCAGCGCGTCTCCCGCGACCTGGCCGCGTTCCAGAAGCCGGCCCTCATCCTCTGGGGACCGCAGGACCCGGTCTTCCTCGACCGTTACCTCGCCGACCTGCTCGAGCGGCTCCCGCAGGCCGACCTGCACCGCTTCGAGACCGCCGGCCACCTGCTCGCCGAGGACGTGGACATCGCCGGCCCCATCCTGCGCTGGGCCCGGGGCGTGCTGGATCCCCCCGCCGTGCAGGCCCCGGTGTGGCGGGACGGGGACTACCGCCCGCTGTGGTCCTTCCTCGACGCCTGGCGCCAGGAACCGGCCACGGCGCTGGTGGACATGGCCGGCGCCTCCCGGCCCCCCGTGAGCTGGAGCCGGCTGGCCGGCGTGGTCGACGCCATGGCCGTGGGCCTCGTGCGCCTGGGCGTGAGGCCTGGAGACCGGGTCTCGATGATGGTCACCCCCGGACTCGACCTCACCGCGGCGCTCTACGCGTGCCTGCGCATCGGTGCCGTCGTGGTCGTGGCCGACGCCGGCCTGGGCGTCCCGGGCATGACCCGCGCCGTCCGGGCCGCCCGGCCGGACTGGATCATCGGGATGACGCCCGGGCTCACCGTGGCCCGGGCACAGGACTGGCCCGGGCGACGGATCTCGGTGTCGACCCTGCCCGCCCCGCTGGCCGCGGCGCTGCGCGTCGAGGACAGCCTGTACCGGATGGCCGCCGCGCACGCGGGACGGCGCTACGCCGACGGGGACGCCGGGCCGGTCCACGAACCGGCCGCCGACGACCCGGCAGCGGTCCTCTACACCTCCGGGTCCACGGGACCGGCCAAGGGCGTGGTGTACACCCACGGCCGGCTGTCCGCCCTGTCCGGACTGTTGCGCGACGTGTTCGACGTCCGCCCGGGATCCAGCCTGCTGGCCGGGTTCGCGCCCTTCGCCCTGCTGGGACCGGCCATCGGGGCCACCTCCATCACCCCGGACATGTCGGTGACCCGGCCGGCCACGCTCACCGCCACGGCGGTGGCCGAGGCCGCGGCAGCCGGTCAGGCGACGATCCTGTTCGCGTCTCCGGCGGCCCTGCGCAACGTGGTCGCCACGGCGGACCGGCTCAGCCCGGACCAGCGGTCGGTGCTGGGCCGTATCGACCTGGTGCTGTCCGCCGGCGCCCCGGTGCACCCGCGCCTGGTCGCGCAGGTCGCCCGGATCTTCCCGGCGGCCGAGATCCACTCGCCGTACGGCATGACCGAGGCCCTGCTGCTCACCGACATCGACCGGCCCACCATCGAGCACCTGGCCGCGCCGACCGGGGACGGAACGCAGGACGGCGTGTGCGTGGGCCGCCCGGTGGGTCCGGTGCGCATCGCCATCGCCCCGCTGCGGGACGACGGCTCCGCCGCGGAGAACCTGCTGGAGGGGCCGGCCGCGACCGGACGGCTCGGTGAGGTCGTCGTCTCGGCACCGCACCAGAAGGCCGGCTATGACCGGTTGTGGCTCACCGATGCCCTCAGCCGGAGGGACACCCGTGACGGCCTGCAGTGGCACCGCACCCAGGACGTGGGCCACCTCGACGCCGAGGGGCGGCTCTGGATCGAGGGGCGGCTCCAGCACGTGGTCGCCACGCCGGCCGGACCGGTGGCCCCCGGCGGCCCCGAGGCCCGGATCGATGCCCTCGATGCCGTGCTCCGCTCCGCCGTCGTCGGCGTCGGCCCGCACGGCACCCAGGCCGTGGTCGCCGTCGTGGAGGCCGCCGGGAACCCGGACAGGGGCCGGGTCCGCCCGGGACTGGCTCCCACGGACCTGGCGGCGGCGGTGCGCAAGGCGGCCCTGCCCGTACCGGTGGCAGCCGTCCTGGTCACCGACACCGTCCCCGTGGACATCCGTCACAACTCCAAGGTCGACCGCAGCCGACTGGCCCGCTGGGCGGACGGCGTGCTGGCCGGCGGACGGGTGGGCACCCCGTGAACCGCCGCGTGCTGGTGACCGGGGCCTCCGGCCTGCTCGGCGCCGGGGTGGCCCGGCGGCTGGTGGCGGACGGGGACGACGTCGTGACCTTGCAGCGCCGCCCCTCCGGGGTGGCGGGCGCGCGTGACGTCGCGGGATCGGTCACCGACCCCGGGGCCGTCGCCGACGCCGTGGCCGGCCGGGACACCGTCGTGCACGTCGCCGCCAAGGTCTCGGTCTCCGGTCCCGCCGCCCAGTACGAGGCCGTCAACATCGCCGGGACGCGCACGGTCCTGGAGGCCGCCCGCGCCTGCGGCGTGGAGCGCGTCGTGCACATCTCCTCGCCCTCGGTCGCCCACGCGGGCACGTCCATCGTCGGGGAGGGTGCCGGCCCCGCCGACCCGGAGCACGCCCGCGGACACTACGCCCGGACCAAGGCCGTGGGCGAGCTCCTGGCCCTGGCGGCCGACGCGCCGGACTTCCGCGTGCTCGTGCTGCGCCCGCACCTGATGTGGGGCCCGGGCGACACCCAGCTGACCGAGCGGATCGTGCAACGGTCCCGCGCCGGACGGATGCCGCTGCTGGGTCCCTCGGCCGCCCTGGTCGACACGCTGTACACGGACAACGCCGTGGACGCCGTGGTGGCCGCCGTGGACGCCGTGGACCACGTCCACGGCGAGGCGCTCGTGGTCTCGAACGGAGAACCGCGTCCCGTCGGCGAGCTGATCCGCGGACTGGCCGTCGCCGGGGGTGCCCCCGAGCCGCGGCTGCGCCTGCCCGCCGGCCTGGCGCGGGCGGCCGGAGCCGTCATCGAACGGGTCTGGGACACCGGTGGTCTCGGTGCCGACGGCGACGAGCCACCGTTGACCGCGTTCCTCGCCGAGCAGCTCTCCACCGCCCACTGGTTCGACCAGCGGCGCACCCGTCAGGCACTGGGCTGGGAACCGGCCGTGTCCGTCGACGAGGGACTGCGCCTGCTGGCCGCGCACTACCGGGCGGACTGAACCGCACGACGTGAGGATCCGCACCGGGTCCGGGCCGGGGCAGGGGGTGCTGGTCGGCGGCGGCGTGGAGCCGCGTGCCCGGAGCCGCCCCCCGGTCAGCGCCGGACGGCGCTCAGGTGGCATTCCGGGTAGGGGTGGCCCTCGTCCGGGCAGACGATGACCCGCCAGGTCTCGGCGAATCCGACCGCGTCCAGGGCCCTGGCCAGCGCCGAGGGATTCCACCGCCAGGCCGGGGCCACCACGTGGTCGAACTCCTGGGCGTCCAGGTCTGGTTCGAGCAGGCACTGGAAGACCACCAGGACCCGGCACCCGGGCGAGGTGTTCGCGGACCAGGACGCCAGCACCGCGGGGATCTCCTCGGGCGGGACGTGGATCAGGCTGAAGCGCGCCACGATCCCGGCGATGGGCCCGGCCGCTCGCACCTGCGAGGACTCGGCCGGGAAGTGGGCGTCCCCCGGGATCCAGGTCCGGCTCGGATAGCGCTTGCGGGCGATCTCCAGCATCCGCTCGGACGGGTCCACACCGATCGTCCGGAAGCCCCGGAAGGCCAGTTCCACCGTGACGTGCCCGGTCCCGCAGCCGAGGTCGAGGATGGTCCCGCCACGGGGCAGAGCATCGGCGAAGGCATCCAGGGAGTGCCGGTCCAGGGGCCGCTCCCACGGCCCCGGGAACCTCCGGTCGTAGAGTTCGGCCAGCGCGTCATAGCCCGGCTGGCCCGTCGGGAGGTCACCGTCACCCAGGCCCGCTCCCGGGACGGCGCCACCCGCCGCCGTCGTACCGGCCGGCCGTTCCGGTTCCGGACCGGTGACCGGGCCCCACTGGGTCACGTCCCCCGGCTCCATCCGCTGATCATCCCCCTCCTCGCTCATCAGACCATGATCACGCGTCGATGCGTTCGCGGTCGAGGTCGTCCGCGCCGGAGATGATGAAGTCCTTGCGGGGGGCCACGTTGGATCCCATGAGCAGGTCGAACACGTGCTCGGCCTGTTGCAGGGCCTCCTCGGCCTCCGGGATGGTCACCCGGCGGAGCATGCGCTGGCGCGGGTCCATGGTCGTGTCTGCCAGCTGGTCAGCGTCCATCTCACCGAGCCCCTTGTACCGCTGGATGGGTTCCTTGTAGTTCTTCCCGGCCTTCTGCAGGTCCGCCAGCAACCGGTGCAGCTCGTTCTCCGAGTAGGTGTAGACCACCTCGTTGGCCTTCGACCCGGAGTGGATCACCTCGACGCGATGCAGCGGCGGCACCGCGGCGTAGACCCGGCCCTCCTCCACCATCGGACGCATGTACCGGAAGAACAGGGTCAGCAGCAGGGTGCGGATGTGGGCACCGTCCACGTCGGCGTCGGTCATGAGGATGACCTTGCCGTAGCGGGCCGCCGAGAGGTCGAAGCTGCGTCCAGCGCCGCCGCCGACCACCTGGATCAGGGCCGCGCACTCGGCGTTGGAGAGCATGTCCCCCACGGAGGCCTTCTGCACGTTGAGGATCTTGCCCCGGATGGGGAACAACGCCTGGAAGTCCGAGGAGCGGGCCAGCTTGGCCGTCCCGAGGGCCGAGTCGCCCTCCACGATGAACAGCTCCGAGGACCGCACGTCCGTGGTGCGGCAGTCCGCCAGCTTGGCGGGCATGGAGGAGGTCTCCAGCGCGTTCTTGCGCCGCTGGTTCTCCTTGTGGGTGCGGGCCGAGACGCGGGACTTCATCTCCGCCACGACCTTCTCCAGGAGCACGGCGACCTGGTTCTTCTCGTGCTTCTTCGACGAACGCAGGATCGCGCCGAGCTGTTGCTCGACCACCTTCGCCACGATCGGGCGCACCGCGGGCGTGCCCAGGACCTCCTTGGTCTGGCCCTCGAACTGCGGCTCGGCCAACCGGACCGTCAGGACGGCGGTGAGCCCGGCCAGCACGTCGTCCTTCTCCAGCTTGTCGTTGCCCGCCTTCAGCTTGCGCGCGTTGGCCTCCACGACCTTCCGGAAGATCTTTAGCAGGGCCTGGTCGAACCCGGACTGGTGGGTGCCGCCCTTCGGGGTGGCGATGATGTTGACGAACGAGCGGAAGGTCGTGTCGTAGCCCACGTCCCAGCGCAGGGCGATGTCCACCTCGCACTCGCGTTCCACGTCCTGCATGGTCGACCGGCCGTCCGTGCCCAGGACCGGGACCCGCTCGGAGAAGGTTCCGGACCCCTGCAGCCTCCAGACGTCGGTGACCGGGCTGGCCGAGGAGAGGTGCTCGACGAATTCGGAGATGCCGCCGTCGTAGTGGAAGACCTCCTCGACCGGACCGGACTCCCCCGCGGTCCCGGCCAGGCGCCGCTCGTCGCGCAGGGTGAGCTTCAGTCCCGGGACCAGGTAGGCGGTCTGGCGGGCGCGCTGCTGCAGGTCCTCGTAGGAGAAGGTGGCGTCCGGCGTGAAGATCTGCTCATCCGCCCAGTAGCGGACGCGGGTCCCCGTCTGGCCCCGCTTGGCCTTGCCGACGACCTCCATGGGCGACTGGTCTGCCGAGGGCGTGAACGGAGCGTCCGGACGGTGCACCGAACCGGGGTCCTGGAATTGTCCCGGCTCACCGCGACGGAAGGACAGCTGGTGGATCTTGCCGCCGCGGAACACCTGGACGTCCAGCCGTGAGGACAGCGCGTTGACCACGGAGGCGCCCACGCCGTGCAGGCCGCCGGACGCCGAGTAGGAGCCACCGCCGAACTTGCCGCCCGCGTGCAGCTTGGTGAAGACCACCTCGACCCCGGACAGCCCGGTCCGCGGTTCGATGTCCACCGGGATGCCGCGCCCGTTGTCCTCGACCTCGACGGCGCCCCCGGCGTGGAGGGTAATGGAGATCGACTGGCCGAACCCGGCCAGGGCCTCGTCCACGGAGTTGTCGATGATCTCCCACAGGCAGTGCATCAGGCCACGCGAGTCGGTGGAGCCGATGTACATGCCGGGCCGCTTGCGCACCGCCTCGAGGCCTTCCAGCACGGACAGGTGCCGGGCGTTGTACTCACTGCTGCGGGACATGGGTTTCCTTCACGGTCGATGATCGTCTTTCAGGGTATCGGCATGGCGCCCCGCAGCGTCGGAACCGGGCCGCGCAGGAACGGCGCTCGGTACGCAATCAGCGAAACCGGGCCCGAATGGGGCCCGTCGACGAACAAAAACAGGACAGAGGTGGTTCCATAGGTGTACTCGATACCGAATCCCCTCGGTCCGCAGGACCGCACCAGGGGTGCAGGGGCAGCAGATGAGGAGGCCATCATGACCACCACGACCGCCACGACGATGGACCCGCCAGTGCTCACCGGCGCAGACCGTTGCGACCGTTGCGGAGCCCAGGCCTACGTCCGCGCAGTCCTGCAGAGCGGCGAACTGCTGTTCTGCGGCCACCACGCCCGTGCCGTGGAGGACACCCTCCGTCCCCAGACCACCCTCTGGCAGGACGAGACCAGCAAGCTCTTCGAGAAGGAGCCGGTGAGCGCGGACTGATCCCGCGTCCGCCCCTCTCCCGGACCTGACAGCATGAGGGCCCGCCACCGGACGGTGGCGGGCCCTCATGCTGTCCCCACCCTTCCGGGCGCGGCCGCTGATCAGTCCAGGTAGTCGCGCAGGACCTGCGACCGGGACGGGTGACGCAGCTTGGACATGGTCTTCGACTCGATCTGCCGGATCCGCTCGCGGGTCACCCCGTAGACCTTGCCGATCTCGTCCAGGGTCTTCGGCTGACCGTCGGTCAGGCCGTAACGCATGGCCACCACGCCGGCCTCACGCTCCGCGAGGGTGTCGAGCACCGAGTGGAGCTGCTCCTGCAGCAGCGTGAAGCTCACGGCGTCGGCGGGCACGACCGCCTCGGAGTCCTCGATGAGGTCGCCGAACTCCGAGTCGCCGTCCTCGCCGAGCGGGGTGTGCAGGGAGATGGGCTCGCGGCCGTACTTCTGGACCTCGACCACCTTCTCCGGGGTCATGTCCAGTTCCTTGGCCAGCTCCTCCGGAGTGGGCTCACGGCCGAGGTCCTGGAGCATCTGGCGCTGGACGCGGGCCAGCTTGTTGATGACCTCCACCATGTGCACCGGGATACGGATGGTCCGGGCCTGGTCGGCCATGGCGCGGGTGATGGCCTGACGGATCCACCAGGTGGCGTACGTCGAGAACTTGAAGCCCTTGGTGTAGTCGAACTTCTCCACCGCGCGGATCAGGCCGAGGTTGCCCTCCTGGATGAGGTCCAGGAAGAGCATGCCACGTCCGGTGTAGCGCTTGGCGAGGGAGACGACGAGCCGCAGGTTCGCCTCCAGCAGGTGGTTCTTGGCTCGACGGCCATCGGCGATGACGAGTTCCATGTCACGGCGCAGGCGAGCGTCCTTGACCGGGTTCTCCTTCATCTTGTGCTCGGCGTAGAGTCCGGCCTCGATCCGCAGGGCGAGGTCCACCTCCTGCTCGGCGTTGAGCAGCGCCACCTTGCCGATCTGCTTGAGGTAGTCCTTGACCGGGTCAGCGGTGGCGCCGGCCGAGACGACCTGCTGCACCGGGGAGTCGTCGTCCGAGTCGGACACCACGAAACCACCGGCGGTGGCCTCCTCGGCCTCCTCCTCGACGATCTCCGGGGCGTCCTTCGGCTCCTCCTCCGGCTCGGCCTCGTCGGCCGAGGTGGTGACGGAGGCCTTGGCGTTCGTCTTGGCGGCCGCCGACTTCGCGGCGCCCCGGGCAGCACCCTTGGCCGCCGTGGACTTGGTGGCGGTCGACTTGGTGGCCCGCGACGAGGCGGTGGACTTCCGAGTGGACGTGCCGGCCAGCGCCGCGCCCTGGTCCTCGGCGCCGGCGTCCTCGACGGACGCGTTGGCCTGGGTCTCGGTCTTCTTGGAAGAAGTAGTCACTCATTACCTTTCGTACGGGCGTCCCTGGGGGCCCCTGACGGTCAACACCACTATGACCCTGTCAAGTCCGCGTCGATGGGATCCGGACTGACCGGGACCTCGGGTCCCGGAGCCGGACCCGCGCGCAGAAGCAGGGTCGTGATGTGGTCAACGCCCCGCGGTCCGGTTTTGTTCCCTCCGCTCCCGGTTTTCCCGAACGGCCGGTGGGGCCGTGACGGTCTCCGGACAGGGAGGGGATGAAGCGAGCCGCAGGAGGCCCGACGATTATGCCATGCGCCGGCTCCCTCCGCGGATCCACGGGTGGCGATCCCGGCGCCCCCGGTCCGGTCCTGCGTTCCGGGCCTGCGTTCCGGACCTCCGTTCAGGGCCGGCCCCGCCGCGTGGCCGACCAGGCGGTGGACCTCCGTCTCGCCCAGCCGGAGATGATGCCGCGGTCGATGACCTCACCAAGGACCTGCGCCAGCGGATAGTCCGGGTCCGAGCGCCGGCACTCTTCGATGATGCGCCCGGCCACGGAGCCACGGCCCCGGGCCCATTCCACCCAGGCGACCAGACAGCGCACCGCTGCCGCCGGTTCCCCGGCGGCCTCGGACAGCAGTTGTTCGCACGCCGCCCGGAGCCGGGCGATCCGGTCCCAGTCCGGGGCCCGGCGGGAGGCGGCCATCAGCACCGAGGAGTACAGCACCCCGTCGATCTCGCGGGGACTGGCCCCCAGGATCTCGGCCACCTCGTGCGGCACGGCGTGCAGCCACGCCGCGCCCGAGACCGCCCGCGGCAGCGTGAAGCTCGCCGCTGCCACCAGCGTGTCCCGCAGGTTCACGTCCGCGAGTCCCCCGAGCAGCCCGGCCCGGGCGGCCGGGTCGTCCGGGAGTCCTGCCCCGGACAGAACCTGCTCCCAGTCCCGGAGCCACCCGGCGTGGCCCCCGGAGGCGTCCGCCGCCCCGCAGATCCGCCGGACGGCCTGCCGGAGTGCAGGGCTCATGCTGTCCGCGGGAGCCGGCAGCCCACCCGCCTGGGGTTCGTCTTCGACGACGGAACCCTCCATGATGAACGCCGCGTTCAGGGCGCTGGTCTCGGTGCGGGCCACCGCGGACCCGTGGGCCGTGCACGCGGCCGGGTCGGGACAGTCCAGGTGCCACAGCCTGCCGTGCGACACCAGCCACGCCTCCTGCACGGGCAACCCGACCGCGGCCAGTTCGATCTCCAGTGCCGCGGCCAGGGCCCTCGCGGAGTCGTCGTCGGGTCCCGGTCGTCCCGTGGGGTCGCGGAACAGGAACACCAGGCTGCCGTCAGCCCGTTCGTCGGCCGTGAGATGGCCGGCCACCTGCCGTGCGTACCCGGCGAGGGCGTTCCCGTCGTCGGTGAGCCGCGGGTCCCAGTCACAGCGCAGGACGGCTCCGAGGTCGCGGCCCGCCAGGGCGATGGCCGTGATGCTGTTGCGGGGGACGAACCCCAGGGTGTGCTGGATGTAGCTGACCAGGTCAACCGGTTCGACGGCCGTGAGCCTCAGGGGCGTGGACGGTGGCGGATCGGCCGGGAGCCGGTTTCCGGGGAGGTCTGTCTGCATGCCTCCACGCTTCCGTGGCCACCCGGGACACGGAAGCGCCCGGCGCCCCATCCGGGGAGGGCCGGACGCCTCCGGTCAGCTGTGCAGTGCCGGCCGGGAAGCGGTTCAGCCGGCGTCGGCCGGTTCGGGGCCGTCGTCCTCGCCGGGAAGGTCACCGGACTGCCGCTCCGGCCCGGATTCCGTGTCCTCGTCCAGCGCGTGCCGGGGCTGGCTCTGGAGGTACTCCTCGACGGCGGCGCCGAGCTCCTCGGCATCCGGGACCTGTTCGTCCGGTCCCACCAGCAGGGACCGTCCCGTCCCGGAGGAGTGCTGGTCGAAGTTGCGTTCCAGCCCCTGGACCATGGCCGTGATCTCACCGGAGGACCCGGTCTGGCGGTCGAGCTCGCGGTCCACCTCACGACCGCGCTCGCGCAGCTCGTCGGTGGGCAGCATCAGTCCCAGGGCGGCGCCCACGTACTCGAGGGCCGCGACGGCGGCCTGCGGGTACGCGGCATCGGCGAGGTAGTGCGGGACGTGCAGGGTGTACCCGGTGGTATCCCGGCGTTTCTCGTCCAGCCGCAGCTCGAGCAGCTGGGCCACGCCGGAGAGCATCCGCGCCTGCGGGCTCCAGGTGGACAGGCCGGCCACGAGCTCGTCCTGGTTGCCGTGCGTGGTCACGCCCAACGGGCGGGTGTGGGGCACCGGCATGGGCACGGCGTCCACGAGCGCCACCAGCTTCACGTCGAGCTTGTCCACCAGGAACAGCACGGAGGCCACGAAGCGTTCCCACTGGTAGTCGGGCTCGGGTCCGGAGAGCAGCAGGAAGGGCCGGCCCAGGGCGTCGGACACCAGGTGCAGCTCGAGCCGGGGCGAGCGGTAGTCCAGGAACCGGTCCCCATCGAAGCTGATCTGCGGCCTGCGGGCCCGGTAGTCGATCAGCTGGTCCGCGTCGAAGCTGGCCAGCAGCTTGTGGTCGAGTGAGTCCAGCAGGGTGTGGCGAACCTGCTCGGAGAGGTGGCCGGCATCCAGGTGGCCGCCGAAGACCGCCAGCATGCCCAGCCCGCGCAGTGCCGAGGCACCGTCGAATCCCCCGGCCAGCAGGTCGCGGCCCGCGGCCTCCAGGGTGAACAACTGGGTAGGGTCCTGCATGGTCAGTCCTTTCGGCAACATGGTCTCGTGCGACCGGGTACACGTGCAATGTCCAACGCGCGGGGGGCGCCGGGTATTCCGTGGCTAGGATCGACACGGTGGGACGCGGCCTCCCGGTCCCGTTCCCCTCGCCCCTTCACCCAACGACGGAGAACGCGCACGTGATCAACGACTTCAGTCCAGTATTGACCGCCATCGGGCCGGACCTCGACAAGTGCACGGCCTCGGCCCTGGTGGTGGGCATCGCCTCCGGTGACGACGGGCCGGTCCTGCTGCCCAGCCCGCTGCCCGACGCCGGCGCCCGCGCCCTGGCCGACTCGCTCGAGGCCCTGGGCGTGACAGGCGCGGCCGACGAGGTGCTGCGCATCCCCGGACTGGATCCGCTGCCGTTCCCCCTCCTGGTGCTGACCGGCGTCGGGAAGATCACCGGCGAGCCGGGAGCGGGCGTGTCCGACGAGGCCCTGCGGCGTGCCGCGGGCGCCGCAGTGCGCCAGCTGGCGGGCACCTCCTCGGTGGCGCTGGGACTGCCCGCGGACACCGAGGAGCACGTGGCCGCGGTGGCCGAGGGGGCGGCACTGGCCGCGTACTCGTTCACGGCCTTCCGCTCCGCCCCCGGCCGGGAGAAGGCGAAGGACCCGGTGGCCGAGGTCGCCGTCGTGACCTCCCTGAAGCCGCGACAGTGCGGACCCGTGCTCGATCGCGCCGCCGTCGTCGCCCGTGCGGTCCGCGCCACGCGGGACCTGGTCAACACCCCGCCGTCCCACCTGTTCCCCGCCTCCTTCGCCGAGGAGGTCACGGACGCGGTGCGCAAGCTGCCCGTGAAGGTCACCGTCTGGGACGAGAAGAAGCTGGCCAAGGACGGCTTCGGCGGACTCCTGAACGTCGGCATGGGCTCCTCCCGGCCCCCGCGGCTGGTGAAGCTCGACTACTCCCCCGCCCGGGCGTCCGTCCACGTCGCGCTGGTCGGCAAGGGCATCACGTTCGACTCCGGCGGGCTCTCCCTCAAGCCCCCGACGTCGATGACCACCATGAAGTCGGACATGGCCGGCGCCGCGACCGTCGCCGCGGTGGTGCGGGCGGCCGCCGAGCTGCAGCTGCCCGTGCGGGTCACCGGCTGGCTGTGCATGGCCGAGAACCTCCCCTCGGCCACGGCCCAGCGCCCCTCGGACGTCATCACCATCTACGGGGGCAAGACGGTCGAGGTCATGAACACGGACGCCGAGGGGCGCCTCGTGCTGGCCGACGGACTGGTCGCCGCCACCGACGAGACCCCCGACGCCGTCATCGACGTGGCCACGCTCACCGGCGCCCAGATGATCGCCCTGGGCACCCGCACGACCGGCGTGATGGGCACCGAGGACCTGCGGGACGAACTGGTGCGGTCGGCCGGTGCCGCCGGCGAGTCCGCCTGGGCGATGCCGATCCCGGACAACCAGCGCGCCTCGCTGGACTCGGCGATCGCCGACATCTCCAACGTGGGAGACCGCTTCGGCGGCATGCTCACCGCGGCGGCGTTCCTGCGTGACTTCGTCGACGCCGGCCGCGAACCGGACGCCGTCAAGGCCGCCCCCACCCCGTGGGCGCACCTGGACATCGCCGGCCCCTCGTTCAACGAGTCGGGCGCCTTCGGGTACACCCCGAAGGAGGCGACCGGTGTGATGGTCCGCACTCTCGTCCGGTTCCTGCAGGACCGCGCGTCCTGATGCGTGTCGGACGCGGCCGGTTGAGTAGATCGACCGGTCACGTCCGGCTAAGGTGAAACCCGAGGCACCCCCGTGACGATCCGGTCACGGACCGTCCACCAACCCCAGGGCAACCGGAGACCCCGCTGCCCGATCGTGAGGAGCTCCATCGTGGCCGACAAGGCAACCGCCAAGGAATTCGACGTTCTCATCCTCGGCGGTGGCTCCGCCGGGTACGCCGCCGCACTGCGGTCAGTGCAGTACGGGCTGACGGTCGGACTCATCGAGAAGGCCAAGCTGGGCGGCACCTGCCTCCACTGGGGCTGCATTCCCACCAAGGCGTACCTGCACGCGGCCGAGCTCGCCGACGAGGCCCGGACCAGCTCCAAGTACGGCATCAACACCACGCTGGACTCCATCGACATGGCGGGGGTGCGCAAGTACAAGGACGGCATCGTCGCCGGCAAGTTCAAGGGCCTGACCGGGCTGCTCAAGATGAAGAAGGTCAACGTCATCGAGGGCGAGGGCAAGCTCGTCTCCCAGAACGAGATCGAGGTCGACGGCACCCGCTACTCGGGCAAGAACATCGTCCTGGCCTCGGGTTCCGAGGCCAAGACCTTCGGCCTGCCGATCGGCGGGAAGATCATGACCTCCACCGAGGCCCTCGAACTGGACTACACCCCGAAGTCGGCGATCATCCTGGGCGGTGGCGTCATCGGCTCCGAATTCGCCTCCGCCTGGAACTCCTTCGGCGTGGACGTCACCATCATCGAGGGCCTGGAGAGCCTGGTCCCCAACGAGGACCCGGCCATCATCAAGGTGCTGACGCGGGAGTTCAAGAAGAAGGGCATCAAGACCAGCCTGGGCACCTTCTTCGAGAAGGTCGAGGAGACCGGTGACGGCGTCAAGGTCACCCTGGCGGACGGCAAGGAATTCACCGCGGAGGTCTGCCTGGTGGCCGTGGGCCGTGGCCCGGTGACCGCCGGACTGGGCTACGAGGAGCAGGGCATCACCCTGGACCGCGGCTTCGTCATCACCAACGAGCGCCTGCACACCGGCGTCGGCAACATCTACGCCATCGGGGACATCGTGCCGGGCCTGCAGCTGGCGCACCGCGGCTACCAGCAGGGCCACTTCGTCGCTGAGGAGATCGCCGGGAACAACCCGCTGATCGTCGAGGACATCAACATCCCCAAGGTCACCTTCACCGACCCGGAGATCATGTCCGTGGGCTACACCGAGTCCAAGGCCAAGGAGAAGTTCGGCGAGGGCAACGTGGAGGCCGTGGAGTACAACCTGGCCGGCAACGGCAAGTCCTCCATCCTCGGCACCGGCGGCGTCATCAAGATGGTCCGTCAGAAGAACGGTCCGATCGTGGGTGTCCACGGCATCGGCAAGCGCATCGGCGAGCAGATCGGTGAGTCCCAGCTCATCGTGAACTGGGAGGCCTACCCGGAGGACGTGGCCGCGTTCGTCCACGCCCACCCGACCCAGAACGAGGCCCTGGGCGAGGCCGCGATGGCCCTGAACGGCCACCCGTTGCACGGCTGAGACCACCAGAACGCACACCGGCCCGCACCGTGGAGTCGGGCCGTCAACAACCGTCAGGCCGGCAGGCAGCCGGCACGCACTTGAGGAGAAACGGGACGACATGTCTGAAACCGTGAACCTGCCGGCCCTGGGTGAATCCGTCACCGAGGGCACCGTCACCCGCTGGCTGAAGGAGGTCGGCGACGAGGTCGCCGTCGACGAGCCCTTGGTGGAGGTGTCCACCGACAAGGTGGACACCGAGATCCCCTCCCCCGTGGCCGGGATCCTGGAGGAGATCCTCGTCCAGGAGGACGAGACCGTCGAGGTCAACGCCCCGCTCGCCCGGATCGGCGAGGGTTCCGGCGGCGGTTCCTCCGACGCCGGTGCCGAGGAGCAGCCGCAGGCCGAGGAGGCGACCGAGGAGGCCCCGGGAACGGACACCGACGAGGCCGGGGACACCGACACCGCCGGCCAGGAGCTGTCCTCCGAGCAGGTCGCCGCCGAGGACGCCGAGGAACGCGGCAGCGGTGAGGCCACCGAGGTCACCCTGCCCGCACTGGGTGAGTCCGTGACCGAGGGCACCGTCACCCGCTGGCTCAAGGAGGTCGGCGACGACGTCGAGGTCGACGAGCCGCTGCTCGAGGTCTCCACGGACAAGGTCGACACCGAGATCCCCTCGCCCGTGGCCGGCAAGCTGCTGGAGATCAAGGTCCAGGAGGACGAGACCGTCGAGGTCGGTGCCCTGCTGGCACTCGTCGGTTCCGGTTCCGCGGGCGGTTCCGCCCCGGCTGCCGCCCCCGCCCAGGAGAAGCAGGCACCGGCTGAGGAGGAGCCCGCCGAGGAGGAGCCCGCCGAGGAGGAGCCCGCCCAGCAGGCGGACGCCCAGCAGGCCCCCCAGGCTGAGGAGAAGCCGGCGGAGGACAAGCCCGCGCCGAAGGCCGAGGAGAAGCCGGCCGAGGACAAGCCGGCCCAGGACAAGCCCGCGGCCCAGGCCTCGGCGCCCGGTGAAGGGTACGTCACCCCGCTGGTGCGCCGCCTGGCCCAGCAGAACGACGTGGACCTGTCCGCGGTCGTGGGCACCGGTGTCGGTGGCCGGATCCGCAAGCAGGACGTGCTCGTGGCCGCCGAGGCCGCCAAGGCCTCCCAGGCCGGCGGCCGCCCGCAGGCACCGGCCGGTGGGGAGGCCCCGTCTGCTGCCCCGGCGGCGAAGGCAGCCGCCAGCACCGTGGACCCGTCCAAGCGCGGCTCCACGGAGAAGGCCCCCCGCATCCGCCAGACCATCGCCCGGCGCATGCGCGAGTCCCTGGACGTGTCCGCCCAGCTCACGCAGGTGCACGAGATCGACATGACCCGGATCGTGGCGCTGCGCAACCGGGCCAAGGGCAGCTTCCAGCAGAAGAACGGCGTGAAGCTGACCTTCCTGCCGTTCATCACCCAGGCGGTGGCGGAGGCGCTGAAGCAGCACCCGAAGCTCAACGCGGAGTACAACGCGGAGACCTCGGAGATCACCTACCACGACTCCGAGGACATCGCGATCGCCGTGGACACCGACAAGGGCCTGTTCGTCCCGGTGATCTCGGATGCCGGTGCGCTGAACCTCTCCGGTCTCGCCGGCAAGATCGCCGACCTGGCCGATCGCACCCGGAGCAACAAGATCTCACCCGACGAGTTGTCCGGCGGCACGTTCTCCATCACCAACTTCGGTTCGGTGGGAGCGCTGTTCGACACCCCGATCATCAACCAGCCGAACGTGGCCATCCTGGGCGTCGGCACCATCGTGAAGCGCCCCATGGTCATCACCGACCAGGACGGCAACGATGTCATCGCCATCCGCCACATGATGTACCTGTCCCTGACCTACGACCACCGCCTGGTGGACGGCGCGGACGCCGGACGGTTCCTGCAGACGATCAAGGCACGCCTTGAGGAGGGCGAGTTCGCCCACGAGCTGGGGCTGTAGGGGGTGGAGGTCCTCACCGCGATCATCGTCGCCATCCACATCATCTCCGCGGCGGCCATCGTCGGCGGCTGGCTGGCCCACTTCAAGAACCCGACCATCACGACGTCGCAGTGGTGGGGTTCACTGGGCATGATCGTCTCCGGCCTGCTGCTGTTCGGGTTCGCCGAGATGGGTGACGGTCCCGTCGACCGGATCAAGCTCACCGTGAAGCTGGTCATCGGCCTGGCCGTGTTCGTCGCCGCCCTGCTGGGCCGCCGCAAGGAGAACAGGGGTGAGCCGGTGCCCACCGGTCTGGCCCATGCCGTGGGTGGCCTCGGACTGATCAACATCCTCGTGGCCGTGCTGTGGCAGGACTACTCCGTCTGACCACCCGTCGTGCGTTCGCTGCGCCCGTCGCAGCGGACGCACCACCTCGACCAGGGCGCCTGTCCGGGATCTCCCGGGCAGGCGCCCTCGTCGTCGGTCACCGCTCCGGGCCCCGTCCCTCGACGATCCGCTCGACGCGCCAGCCGGGGCCCGTCCGGACCAGTTCGGCCGTGAACCGTTCCTCGGTGGAGCGCGTCACCTCGTCGACGGTCCGTCCGGCGGTCGTCACCGTCCGGTAGGGACTGATCGTCAGCGTCAGGGGTACCCGGGCCTCGTCCGGGCCGGTGCGGTCGACCGGCCCGGAGACGGCCGTCCGCAGCGCCAGGTCCTCATACCGCAGGCCGCGGCTGTCCAATTCGTCGAGCAGCCTCAGGTCCGCCTCGTAGGCCGGTGAGTCCGGCAGGCTGTAGGCGCGGACATCCTCCCGGTCCAGCGAGGCCAGAGCCCGCGCCCGGGCCGGTCCCAGGGTGCGCGCCGCCTCCGCCACGTCGCTCGTACCCCCGCCGTCCCGAGGGCCCGTCGTGCCGGAGGGGCCGGTGATCGAGGGGCCGGGGGGCGAGGGGGACGGCGTCCCCCTCAGGCCAGTCGTCGCGGGATCGCTGGCCGCTGCCCCGGCGGGGCCGGGCGTCGGGGCGGACACCGGGGGATCTGCCCCGATCCCGACCACGCCGGTGGCCAGGACACCGCCGGCCACCGCCAGCGCCGCGCCGGTACCCGCGGCCCACAGGACGGGCCGTCGCCGCCGTCGTGCGGGCTCGGTGCGATGGCGCGTGGGCAGCTCCATGGCCACGTCCGGGCTGGCCGACGGGTACAGGTCCACCGGTTCGGCGGTGGCCCAGCGATAGCAGGCCAGGGCGAAACGTTCGGCGCTGGGCCTGACCCCCGGGTCCTCGGCCAGCCCTGCCTCCAGGAGCGAGACGACCTCGTCCGGGATGTCCGGGACCACCAGCGGCAGCGGGGCGCGGGACGAGGTGCGGGCCGGGGCCCGTCCGGTCAGGGCATACCATCCGACGGCCGCCAGCGAGTAGACGTCCGCGGCCGGGTCGAGCCCACCGTGCCCGTCGTCGGGACCGTCCGCGATCTCCGGGGCGCAGAAACCCGGAGTGCCGGTCCGGACAGATGCCCCGCCCAGCAACCGGGACGACCCGAGGTCCGAGACCGCCGGACGTCCCTGGACGGTGAAGAGGATGTTTCCCGGCGAGAGGTCACCGTGGACCACACCGAGCCCGTGCAGGGCCTGGAGGGCCTGCGCCACGGGCACCAGGACGGTCACCACCTGGCCCACCGGCAACGGGCCCGCGGCCCGGACCAGGGAACCCAGGGAACCGCCGGCGTGGTACTCGCTCAGCAGTCCCGGTCCCCGGTCGGTGGACACGACCCCCAGCGGTCGCACCACGTGCTCGTGCCTCAGCTCGCCCAGCGCCCGCAACTCGACGTCGAGCGAGGCCGCGGGCGCCTCGGCCGATCGGTCCGGGAGCTTCAGGGCGGCCTGCCCGCCCCGGCCGTCCTCCACCAGCCAGACCGTCGAGCTGCCTCCACGGCCCAGTTCACGCCGCACCTGCCACCCCGGGACCGTGGGGGTGTCCCCTGGTGTGCCCATGCTGTCCGGTCCCCTTCCCGTTCCATCCGCCCCGCCGTCCGGTGCGCTTCCGTGCACTCCCGTGCGCCGTCCTTCCATCGTGCCGCGTTACCCCGCATGGCGTGGCGGGTTATCCACAGGTCCGGGGTGCGAGGCTAGAGTGGACGCATGTCCGCGTCGACCTACCCGCCGTTCCGCGTCCTGGGCCTGTCCCCGGACACCGTTGACTACCAACGGGCGTGGGACCTGCAACAGTCGTTGCACGCCGACGTCGTGGACGGTTCCTCGGCCGGCGCCGTGCTGCTGCTGGAACACACCGCGGTCTACACCGCCGGCAAGCGCACCGAGCCCGCGGACATGCCCGATGACGGCTCGTCCGTGGTCCACGTGGACCGCGGTGGCAAGCTGACCTGGCACGGCCCCGGCCAACTGGTCTGCTACCCCGTGGTCCGGCTCGCCGACCCCTCCGCCGTCCGGGAGTACGTCTGGTTCCTGGAGGAGGTCCTCATCCGGACGCTGGCCGGTTACGGACTGACGGGTGAACGGGTCGACGGCCGGTCCGGGGTGTGGATCCGGGGCGGGACCGACGCCGACGGCAGGCCCCTGCCCGATCGCAAGATCGCGGCCATCGGGCTGCGGGTCAACCACGGGGTCTCCATGCACGGGTTCGCCCTGAACTGCGACAACGACCTGACCCCCTACGACCACATCATCGCCTGCGGCATCACCGACGCAGGATCCACCACCATCGCGGCCGAGACCGGACAGGACGTGTCCCCCGCCGACGTCGTGACCGCCGTGATGGAGCACTTCACCGCCCTGGCCCCGGAGCACCTCGCCCCCGTGTCCTCGGCCCTCCTCGCCGCGGGCGAGGGAATCGACTCCCCCCTGCTGGAAGGAACATCCAAGTGAGCGCATCCCCCGACGGCCGCCGACTGCTGCGCGTCGAGGCCCGGAACTCCGAGGTCCCCGTGGAACGCAAGCCCGACTGGATCAAGGCGAAGGTCGAGATCGGGCCGGAGTACATCCAGCTCAAGAACAAGGTCAAGTCCTCCGGCCTGCACACCGTGTGTGAGGAGGCCGGCTGCCCGAACATCTTCGAGTGCTGGGAGGACCGGGAGGCCACCTTCCTGATCGGCGGTGACGTCTGCACCCGTCGCTGTGACTTCTGCGACATCGCCACCGGCCGCCCCAACCCCCTGGACCTGGACGAGCCCCGCCGGGTGGCGGAGAACATCCGCGAGATGAACCTGCGCTACACCACGGTCACCGGCGTGGCCCGGGACGACCAGAAGGACGGTGCGGCCTGGCTCTACGCCGAGACGATCCGGAAGATCCACGAGCTGAACCCGAACACGGGCGTGGAGATCCTGCCCCCGGACTTCGGGGCCGACCCGGACCTCGTCCAGGTCGTCTTCGACGCCCGGCCGGAGGTCTTCGCCCACAACCTGGAGACGGTGCCGCGGATCTTCAAGCGCATCCGCCCGGCGTTCACCTACGAGAAGTCCCTGCGCGTGCTGACCATGGCCAAGGCGGACGGGCTCCTCACCAAGTCCAACCTCATCCTGGGCATGGGTGAGGAGGACCACGAGATCGACCAGGCGCTGCTGGACCTGCACGAGGCCGGTTGCGACATCATCACGATCACCCAGTACGTGCGTCCCTCGAAGCTGCATCACCCGATCGACCGCTGGGTCAAGCCGCAGGAATTCGTGCACTGGTCCGACCGGGCCGAGGAGATCGGCTTCGCCGGCGTCATGGCCGGTCCCCTGGTCCGGTCCTCCTACCGGGCCGGCCGGCTGTACGCCTCTGCCATGCGCAAGCTCGGACGGCCCATGCCCGAGCACCTCGCCCACATCGAGGACAACGGCAGCACGCGGCAGGAGGCCGCAACCCTCCTTGCCGGCCGGTAGACTTAGCGCCACTATGGCCAAGAGCACAGATCCCGCAGCATCCTCGTCCTCGACCCGTGACGCCCTGAAGGCGGTCAAGGCCGCCCAGCGTGAGCGCCGCCTCCAGGAGCGCGCCAGCGCCAAGGCGAACAAGGCCGAGAACAGGGCCCGGAAGAAGGCCACCAAGAAGCCCGGCGTCTTCAAGCAGATGGGCGAGGTCTTCTCCATGACCCGCGCCCACGACCCCAAGGTCGTGCTGTGGATGTCGCTGGCCTTCGTCGGTGCCCTCGTCATCGGCCTCATCGTCGGCCTGCTCCTGAACAACTGGATCACGTGGCTGCTCATCGCCATCCCGTTCGGCCTGCTGGCCGCCGTCATCATCATGAACCGGATGGCCGAGCGCGCCGCCTTCGCCCGCATCGACGGCCGCCCCGGCGCCGCCGGCGCGGCCCTGTCCACCCTGCGCCGCGGCTGGATCATCCCCGAACAGCCCGTGGCGGTGAGCCCCAAGACCCAGGACGCGGTCTTCCGCGCGGTGGGCCGTCCCGGCGTCGTGCTCATCACCGAGGGTCCGACCAACCGCGTGCGTCCCCTGGTGGAGAAGGAGCGGCGCAACATGCAGCGCTTCCTGCCCAACGTGCCGATCCAGGTCCTCGCGACCGGACACGGTGAGGGCCAGGTCGAGCTCCAGGACCTGGCCAAGACCCTCAAGCGCATGAAGAAGACCCTGACCAAGCAGGAGGTCCAGGCCGTGGACAAGCGCCTGGCGGCGCTGGGTTCCGCGAAGATGCCGATCCCGAAGGGCATCGATCCCTACCGTGCCCGGCCGGACCGCAAGTCGATGCGCGGCCGATAAGGCCTCCTGACCCGAAGCGACGGACCCCGGATCTCGAGCGTCCTGGAACCCGCACGTCCGGGTTCCAGGAATCTCAGGACCCGGGTCCCCTCGTCCCCGGATCCCGGGGAACCTCACATCCGGATCTGGACGGTTCCGGCGGCCCGGTCGTGCAGTCCACGGCCGTCGCCGTCGATCACCAGCGGCGGGACGATCAGGCAGAGCAGCACCGTGCGCAGCAGGGCCTTGGGCAGGCCGGTCATGGCCCCGCCGACGCGGACGACCTGGATCCGGACCAGGCGCTTGCCGATCGTGGTGCCCAGGAGGCCGACGCCCAGCACCTGCAGGACGACGAACAGGCCCAGCGTCACGAGGCTGTGCCCCTGGAACCACACGGCGGACAGCACGGCGGGGATGAACCAGTCGATGACCAGGGCCAGCACCCGCCGGCCCCATCCGGCCATCGCCGTCGGTCCCTCCTCGGCCAGTCCGAGGCGTTCCCCGGGCCACTTGCCCAGCTGTCCGGACCGTTCGGTCCCCCCGACCCACCCGGCCATGTCCCGCCGGGTGATGAGGCGCTCGTCGGCGGGCTCCGCAGCGGGTCGCGGACGGTCGTCGCGGGGCTTCCCGGACGTCCCCGTCGAGGAGGCGCCTGCGCCGGCGGAGGACCTGTTCTTCTTGGATCGAGCCACCGTCCCACTCTACCGAGTCGGCCCGTCCGCGTCCGCCTGCCACCGCGGTGACGGCCACCGCGGACCCAGGCCGCGGTGGCCGTGTTACACGCCCGAAACACGACCGTCACCGATGATTCACGGCATGCCGATAGGGTGAACTCATTCGCAACGATCCACCGAGGAGCGCCCGCATGTTCACTTCCGTCCAGGAAGCCCTGCAGTTCATCCAGGAAGAGGACATCGTCTTCATCGATGTCCGCTTCACCGACCTGCCCGGGGTCCAGCAGCACTTCAACCTGCCGGCCAAGGCCGTGGACGAGGACTTCTTCACCGATGGCCAGCTCTTCGACGGCTCGTCGATCCGTGGCTTCCAGGGCATCGCCGAGTCCGACATGCAGCTGATCCCGGACGTGGCCACCGCCTACGTCGACCCCTTCCGGGTCGAGAAGACCCTGGTGATGAACTTCTCCATCGTCAACCCCCGGACGGGTGAGCCGTACCACCGCGACCCGCGCGGTGTCGCCCAGCGCGCCGAGGAGTACCTGGCCTCCACCGGCATCGCCGACACGGCGAACTTCGCCTCCGAGGCCGAGTTCTTCATCTTCGAGGACGTCCGGTACCAGTCCACGCCCAACCACAGCTTCTACTCGGTCGATTCCGACGAGGCCTGGTGGAACTCCGGTCGCGCCGAGGAGGGTGGCAACCTCTCCCACAAGACCGGTGTCAAGGGCGGTTACTTCCCCGTCTCGCCGGTCGACAAGCAGGCCGACCTGCGCGATGCGATCTGCGTGGCCCTGGACGAGGTGGGCCTGGAGGTCGAGCGGTCCCACCACGAGGTCGGTGCGGCCGGCCAGGCGGAGATCAACTACCGGTTCAACACGCTGACCCACGCGGCCGACGACCTGCAGAAGTTCAAGTACGTCGTGAAGAACACCGCGGACGCCTTCGGCAAGACCGCGACCTTCATGCCGAAGCCCGTGTTCGGTGACAACGGCTCGGGCATGCACTGCCACCAGTCGCTGTGGAACGCCGGCGAGCCGCTGTTCTACGACGAGAAGGGCTATGCCAACCTCTCGGACACCGCCCGCTGGTACATCGGCGGCCTGCTGAAGCACGCCTCTGCCATCCTGGCGTTCACCAACCCGACGGTGAACTCCTACCGGCGTCTGGTGAAGGGCTTCGAGGCCCCGATCAACATGGTCTACTCCCAGGGCAACCGCTCGGCGGCCATCCGCATCCCGATCACGGGCTCCAACCCGAAGGCCAAGCGCCTCGAGTTCCGCGCCCCGGATCCGTCCAGCAACCCGTACCTGGCCTTCGCCGCCCAGCTGATGGCCGGCCTGGACGGCATCCGCAACCGGATCGAGCCGGCCGAGCCGATCGACAAGGACCTCTACGAGCTGCCCGCCGAGGAGGCCGCGACCATCCAGAAGGCACCTGCCTCGCTGGAGGAGGCCCTGCGCGCGCTCGAGGAGGACCACGAGTTCCTCCTGGCCGGTGATGTCTTCACCGAGGACCTCATCGAGGCCTGGGTCTCCTACAAGCGTGAGCACGAGATCCTGCCGCTGTCGATCCGCCCGAACCCCTACGAGTTCGAGCTCTACTACGGCGTCTAGCCTGGTCGCCGGTCGCTGAGGGCCTCGGCCCGCACAGAGTCCGCACGAGTGCCCGCCCTGTCGAGGGGCGTCTCGTGCGGGCTCTTCCGCGTTGAGGGGAGAGGTACGTCCCGGCGCCCCTGACCTCGGGTCAACGCGGACCGGGGGAATAGATTCCCCCCGGCGTCGGCTGTGCCTGAGCGATGTCCCCTCGTGAAAGGCCCCTCGTGAGCTACCCCCTGTCGATCCTCGACCTGTCCACCGTCCTGCCGGACCAGTCCGTCGCCGAGGCGGTGGCCGCCACCGTGGACCTGGCACGGGCGGCCGAGGAGCAGGGGTTCGCCCGGATCTGGTTCGCCGAGCACCACAACTTCCCCTCCATCGCCTCCTCGGCCACCTCGGTGCTGATCGCCCACGTCGCCGCGAACACCTCGAGCATCCGCCTGGGTGCCGGAGGCATCATGCTCCCCAACCACTCGCCGCTGGTGATCGCCGAGCAGTTCGGCACCCTGGCCGAGATCCACCCGGGCCGGATCGACCTGGGACTGGGGCGGGCCCCGGGCACGGACCAGCGGACCATGATGGCCCTGCGGCGCGAGCCCTCGGCGGCCGACACGTTCCCCCGGGACATCAAGGAGCTGCAGGGATACCTCAAGGGCGAGTCCATGATCCCCGGGGTGGACGCCTATCCGGGCAAGGGGACCGACGTCCCGCTGTTCGTGCTCGGCTCCTCCCAGTACGGGGCGCAGCTCGCGGCCGCCCTGGGGCTCGGGTACGCCTTCGCCTCGCACTTCGCCCCGCAGATGCTCGAACACGCCGCCCGCATCTACCGGGAGTCGTTCGAGCCGTCCGAGGACTACCCGGAACCGCACTTCATCGCCGCGCTGAACGTCATCGCCGCCGACACGGCCGAGGAGGCCCAGCGGCAGTTCGAGCTCTCCCAGCGGTTCCGCATCCGGCAGATGCTCGGCCGGGGACGGGACCTCACCGAGGAGGAGGTCACCCTGCTGATGCACTCCCCCGCCGCGGAACAGGTGCTCTCGATGACCAAGTACACGGCCGTCGGCACCGTCGAGACCGTCCGGGACTACCTGGACCGGTTCAGGGAGCGCGTCCAGGCGGACGAGCTGATCATCACCAACGCGGCCCCGGACCTCGAGGCCCGGCACCGCACCCTCCAGCTGCTCGGGGAGAACGTCATGGTCCGCGGCTGACCCGCCGGACGGGACGTCGGCACGGCTCAGGCCCCGTAGAAGTGCTTCTCGAACACCTGGCGGGCGTGCCGGGTGCACCGGAGGTAGTCCTCCTCCAGCCCGGCGGCGTTGCCGGGCTCGTAACCGCACCACCGCGCGATGGCCTCCAGGTCCTGGCGCTTGGTCGGCAGCACGTCCGAGTTCTTGCCGGACCACACCACGATCCCGGAGCGGATCCTCGAGGCCAGCTGCCACGCACGGTGCAGCACCTCACCGTCCTCCGCGGGCAGCAGGCCCTCCGTCACCAACGCCTCCAGCGCGGACATCGTCCCGGTCGTCCGCAATGACGCGCGGGTGTCCGCGTGCTGCAGCTGGAGGGTCTGGACGAGCCACTCGACGTCGGACAGCCCGCCCCGGCCGAGCTTGAGGTGCCGGGCGGGGTCCGCGCCCCGTGGCAGCCGCTCGGACTCCACCCGGGCCTTGATCCGGCGGATCTCCCGGATGGCCGTGGGACCGGGATCCCCGGCGTAGCGCACGGAGTCCGCCCATGCGATGAAGTCCCGGGCGAGTCCGGGGTCGCCGGCGACGGCCCGGGCCCTCAGCAGGGCCTGGACCTCCCAGGTGTCCGCCCAGCGCCGGTAGTACTCCTGGTAGGACTCCAGGGACCGCGCCAGCGGCCCCTTCTTGCCCTCGGGACGCAGATCGGCGTCCACGATCAGTGGCCGCTCCGCCAGCACGGGCGGCCGGCACGGCTTGGTCAGCAGGGAGCTCACCTGCTTGGCCAGCTCCACGGCCTGCCGCTGGGCCGCGTCGGGGTCGGCACCGGCCCGGGGGCGGTGGACGAACATCACGTCCAGGTCCGATCCGTAGCCGATCTCCTGGCCGCCCTGGCGGCCCATGGCGACCAGGAGCAGGTCGGTGAGTTCCCCGGCCTCGTCCTGGCGGGCCTCGGGGTGGCCGAACATCGTGTTCTCGGCCACGTGCAGGGCGCCGAGGACGGCGGCCCGGTCCGCGTCGGAGAGGGCATGCCCGACGGCGTCCTGGTCCAGCAGTCCGGCGGCGTCGGCGATCGCGGTGCGCAGGATCTCGCGCTGCCTGATCAACCGGATCTGCCGCATCGCCTCGTCACCGTCCGGGTGGCGGGCCATCTTGGCCCGGATCTCCTGCCACTGCGCCTCGAACGGCATCGGCTGCAGTTCACGGTCCCGGCCCAGCCAGGCCGCGGCCTCCGGCAGGTGCTCGAGCATGTCGCTGATGTAGGAGGAGGAGGACAGCACATGGCACAACCGCTCCGCCGCCGCGGAGGAGTCCCGGAGCATACCCAGGAACCAGGGTGAGGAACCGAGGGACTCGGACAGCCTCCGGAAGGCGAGCAGGCCGCCGTCGGGGTCCGGTCCGTTCGCCAGCCAGCCGAGCATGACCGGCAACAGCTGCCGCTGCAGGGACGCGCGCCGGGACACGCCCGTGGTGAGGGCCTCGATATGGCGCAGGGCACCCGACGGGTCCAGGTAACCCAGGGCCGAGAGCCGCTCGCCCACCGCCACCGGGGTGAGGCGGACCTCCTCGGCGGACAGGGCCGCCGTGGTGGACAGCAGCGGACGGTAGAAGATCTTCTCGTGCAGGGCCCGCACGTCCTTGCGGGTCCGCTTCCACACCGCCGTGAGGGCATCGGCGTCGGACGGGCCCGGTTCCCCCGGACCCCGGGAGGAGCGGGCCAGTACCCACCGGGCACGGGGGCGGTCCGGCATCAGGTGGGTGCGGCGCAGGTGCACCAACTGGATCCGGTGCTCCAGCAGGCGCAGGAACCGGTAGGCCGCCGCGAAGGACTGGGCGTCCTTGCGGCCGATGTAGGAGCGCCGTTCCAGGGCACGGATGGCGCTCTGGGTGTTGCGGACCCGCACGGACTCCTCGGTCTTGCCATGGACCAACTGCAGCAGCTGGACCGTGAACTCGACGTCCCGGAGCCCGCCGGAGCCCAGCTTGATCTCACGGTCCCGGTCCTGGTGTGCGATGTTGTCCAGCACGCGGCGGCGCATGCCCTGGACGGAGGACACGAAGCCCTCCCGCTCCGAGCTCGTCCACACCAGGGGCCAGATCGCGTCGATGTACTCCTGGCCCAGCTCCGGCAACCCGGCGATCGGCCGGGCCTTGAGCAGGGCCTGGAACTCCCAGGTGTGGGCCCAGCGGCGGTAGTACTCGGCGTGGGAGTCGACCGTGCGGGACAGCGTCCCGTCCTTGCCCTCCGGACGCAGGTTGGCGTCCACCTCCCACAGTCCCGGCTCGGGCGCCGCGGCGGTGACGTACCGGGAGATCCCGGCGGCCAGGGCGGTGGCGATGGTCGCCGACCGGTGCCCGTCGGCCAGGGTCGAGGAGTGGACGAAGATCACGTCCACGTCCGAGATGTAGTTCAGCTCCCGGGCCCCGCACTTGCCCATGCCGATGACCGCCAGGCTGACGCTGCGCGCGTCGTCGCCGTACTGCTCGGCGGCGTCCGCGCGGGACACCGCCAGTCCCGCCTCGATCGCGGCGCCGGCCAGGTCGGACAACCACGCCGAGACCTTCGGCTGGATGCCCTGGGGATCCGGGTCGGTCAGGTCCTGCAGGGCCAGGGCCGTCAGCTGGCGGCGGTACGCGATGCGCAGCGCGGCAGCGGCCTCCTTGCCCCGCAGCCCGGCCACCGGCTCGGGCACCGAGGGGTCCGCCTCCACGGCCGCCAGCAGCAGGTCCCGGAGCGTGGAGGACTCGGAGTCCAGCCCCTCCGGGCCGAGCACGGGGGCCGTGGCCGCGGCCCGCGTGGGGTCGGTGAGCAGGTCGACGTGGTCCGGCCGGCGGATCAGGAACTCCCCCAGTGCCTCCGAGGAGCCCAGCAGTCGCGCCAGGGCCAGGGACCGGTCGGGGTCGTCCAGCACGCCCGCCGTCCCCGGGGCCCGGTCCAGGAGACGGACCAGGAGGATCAGGGCCTGGTCGGGATCCGGGGCGTCGGCCAGGATCCCGAGCAGCGTCTCGTGGTCGACCCGGTCGAGCTCGCTCGAGGCCAGCAGCGTGCGAGCGCGGTCGAGGTCGGTGAACCCAGTCCCGATGAGCACGCCCCGGCTGAATCCGCCGGCCTCGGCCGGGGAACCGGCCGGGACCGGTATGCCGCTGCGATTCGCGCTGCGGGCGGCAGGGGCGCTGCTTCCGGGGGTGGAGGGTCGCATCGGGCTCTACAGGATGCCGAGGTACCGCTGCAGTTCGTAGGGGGTGACCTTGATCCGGTACTCGTCCCATTCCTGGCGCTTGTTGCGCAGGTAGTTCTCGAACACCTGCTCCCCCAGCACCCCGGCGACGAACTCGGACTCCTCCATGATCCGCAGGGCATCGTGCAGGGTGCCCGGCAGCGGATCGTGCCCCAGGGCACGGCGTTCCATGGCGGTCAGGGCGTTGACGTCCTCCGCCGCCGCCTCCGGGAGTTCGTACTCCTCCTCGATCCCCTTCAGCCCGGCCGCCAGCAGGACGGCGTAGGTGAGGTACGGGTTGGCGGAGGCGTCGATGCCGCGGTACTCCACGCGGGCGGACCCCGCCTTGTCCGGCTTGTACAGGGGCACCCGGACCAGGGCGGAGCGGTTGTTGTGACCCCAGGAGACGTAGGCGGGCGCCTCGCCACCGCCCCAGAGACGCTTGTAGGAGTTGACGAACTGGTGGGTGATCGCCGTGATCTCCACGCTGTGGTGCAGCAGTCCGGCGATGAACCGGCGGGCGGTGGTGGACAGGTGGAACTCCGCACCGGGCTCGAAGAAGGCGTTGGAGTCACCCTCGAAGAGGGAGAAGTGGGTGTGCATCCCGGAGCCGGCGTGGTCCCCGAAGGGCTTGGGCATGAACGTGGCGTAGTTGCCCTGTAGCTGGGCCACCTCCTTGATGACCGTGCGGAACGTCATGATGTTGTCCGCCGTCTGCAGCGCGTCCGCGTACCTCAGGTCGATCTCGTTCTGGCCCGGTCCGGACTCGTGGTGGCTGAACTCCACGGAGATCCCGATGGCCTCCAGCATGTTCACCGCGTGGCGGCGGAAGTCCGTGGCCACCCCGCCGGGCTCGTGGTCGAAGTACCCGGCCTGGTCCACCGGGACCGGTTGGCCGTCCGGCCCCGGTTCCTTCGAGGCCAGCAGGTAGAACTCGATCTCCGGGTGCGTGTAGAAGGTGAAGCCCATGTCCGCGGCCCGGGACAGCTGGCGGCGCAGCACGTTCCGGGGATCCGCCGCGGACGGTTCGCCGTCCGGGGTGAGCACGTCGCAGAACATCCGCGATGTCGGCTCCTCCTCACCGCGCCAGGGCAGGATCTGGAAGGTCGAGGGATCCGGCTGCAGCAGCATGTCGGACTCGAAGATGCGGGTGTAGCCGTCGATGGAGGACCCGTCGAAGCCCAGCCCCTCCGCGAAGGCCCCCTCCACCTCGGCGGGCGCCAGGGCCACGGACTTCAGCGTCCCGGTCACGTCGGTGAACCACAGGCGCACGAACCGCACGTCCCGGTCCTCGATGGTCCTGAGTACAAACTCCTGTTGGCGATCCATCGTTCGTGGCTGCCTCCTGTCGGATCGGGACGTTGGCTCCACTGTAGCGGTGGGAGCACTCCCGTGCGCGGTCACGCCGGACATGCCCCGAGGTCAGCGCCGGCGACACTAGACTGCGGTCATGGCTGAGAACGAGACCGCACCGTACGCCGCCAAGACCCCGGCCCGGTACCGTACCGCGCACCTGCAGCAGGCCAAGGACGAGGGTCGCCGGTTCGCCATGCTCACCGCCTACGACTTCCAGATGGCCCAGGTGTTCGACGAGGCCGGCCTTGAGACGATCCTCGTGGGCGATTCGGCCGCCAACAACGTGATGGGCCACGCCACGACGCTGCCGATCACCATGGAGGAGATGATCGTCTTCGCCGGTTCCGTGGTGCGCGGCACCACTCATGCGATGGTCATCTGCGACCTGCCGTTCGGCTCGTACGAGGTCTCCCCCGAACAGGCCACCGCCAGTGCCATCCGGCTCGTCAAGGAGGCCGGGGTGCACGCCGTGAAGATGGAGGGCGGGATCCGGTACGCGGACCACGTGGCCATGATGACCGATGCCGGCGTGCCGGTGATGGCCCACATCGGCTTCACGCCGCAGTCCGAGAACGTCCTGGGCGGGTACCGCGTCCAGGGCCGCGGCGAGGGCGCCGCCGCGTCCATGATCCGTGAGGCCACGGTGCTCCAGGACGCCGGGGCCTTCGCGGTCCTGATGGAGATGGTGCCCGCCGACGTGGCCCGCCAGGTGGACGAGGCCCTGCGCGTGCCCACCATCGGCATCGGTGCCGGTGCCGGGACCACGGGACAGGTGCTGGTGTGGCAGGACATGCTGGGCCTGCGGGCCGGGAGGATGCCCCGGTTCGTCAAGCAGTACGCGGACCTGCGCTCGATCGTCGGCGAGGCCGCGGCCGCCTACCGCCGGGACGTGCTGGAGGGCACCTTCCCGGCCGCGGAGCACGGCTTCGAGTCCTGAGGTTCCGGTGCCCCCGGGCCCCGTCCTGCACGGACCCGGCGGGGCGGTCCGCCGGGCCACGGGGCGCGGGCGGCGGACCGCGGACTCAGTCCCGGTCGTTGGTGGGGTTGTTGTCCCAGTTGGAGTCCTCGCCCTCGCGTTCGTCCCAGCGCTCGTTGTTGGCCTGCACCTGCGCGATCGCGCCCTCGGCCTCCTCGCGGGTGGTGTAGGGGCCCAGCAGCTTCGACCAGTCCGACTGGGGGCCTTCCTCGACGGTCTTGGTGACGACGTTGTACCAGTATTCGCTCATGGCACCAGCCTAGGGTCGATCCCGGCGATCCGGGCCCGTCGGGACGGCGATAGGATCGAAACATGTCCGAAGGCTCCATGACGTCCACCCGAACCGCCACCGTCCCCGCCGGGACCGCAGCCGGCCACAACGGCCCGGCCCCCGCCGGGCCGCCTGCCGGCCAGCCCGGCTCCCTGGCGCCCGTGGGCACCCTGGCCCCGGGCGTCGTCGCCCCACCGCTGGCCGTACCCGCCTCCATCGACCGCCCGGAGTACGTGGGGAAGGCCACCGCGGACGAGGGCAAGGGGTCGGACGTCTACGACGCCGAGGGCATCGAGAGGATCCGCGCCGCGGGACGGCTGGCCGCCCGGGCCATGCAGGAGACGGCGAAGCACATCACCCCCGGGGTGACCACGGCCGAACTGGACAGGGTGGCCCACGAGTACCTCATCGGCCACGGAGCCTACCCCTCCTGCCTCGGCTACAAGGGATTCCCCAAGTCCATCTGCACCTCGCTCAACGAGGTCATCTGCCACGGCATCCCGGACGACACGGTGCTCGAGGACGGGGACATCATCAACCTCGACATCACCGCCTACCTGGACGGCCACCACGGCGACCACAACATGACCTTCACCGTCGGCACCGTGGACGAGGAGTCCGCCCTGCTGGTCGAGCGCACGCACGAGGCGATGATGCGGGGCATCAAGGCCGTCAAGCCGGGCCGGGAGATCAACGTCATCGGCCGCGCCATCGAGTCCTACGCCAAGCGGTTCGGCTACGGCGTGGTGCGGGACTTCATCGGCCACGGCGTCGGGCGGGAGTTCCACTCCGGACTGGTCATCCCCCACTACGACGCCGCCCCGGCGCACAACCGGCTCATGGTCCCCGGCATGGTGTTCACCATCGAGCCCATGATCACCCTCGGCTCCATCGCGTGGGACCAGTGGGACGACGGCTGGACCGTGGTCACCCGGGACCGCAGGCGCACCGCCCAGTTCGAGCACACGCTGGTCGTCACCGACGACGGCGCGGACATCCTGACCCTGCCCTGACCACGTCCCCCGTCGACACCCCTAGGAGCACTTCCATGGCGCAGCAGAGAACCGACCCTGCCACCGGGGCACACACCGCCCTCGGGATCGACGTCGGCGGTACCGGCATGAAGGGCGGGATCGTCCAGCTCGGCGCCGGCCCGGACACCGGCCAGCTGGTCGGCAAGCGGTACCGGATCCCCACGCCGAAGCCGGCCGTCCCGGACACGGTCGCCGGGGTCCTGGCCGAGATCGCGGCCGAGCTGGACTCCCGGCCCGAGGCCCCGCCGGCGACCCTGATGGCCGGCGTGTGCTTCCCCGCCGCCATCCAGAACGGGATCTGCCGCACGGCGACGAACATCGACCGGTCCTGGATCGGCACCGACGTGGACGCGCTGTTCTCCGAGCACCTCAAGCGCCCGGTGGCCACCCTGAACGACGCCGACGCCGCCGGACTGGCCGAGGTCCGGTTCGGTGCGGGCCGGGGCGTGCCGGGCACGGTCCTCGTCCTCACCCTCGGCACCGGCATCGGGGGCGGACTGTTCAGGGACGGCGAACTGGTGCCGAACCTGGAACCGGGCACCATCGAGCTCGACGGGGCGATCGCCGAGCAGCGGGCCTCGGCGTCCGCCCGCGAGCGGGACGGACTGGACTGGCCGGAGTACGCCGAGCGGCTCCAGCGCTACTTCTCCTACGTGGAGGGCATCTTCTACCCGGACCTGATCATCGTCGGCGGCGGCATCTCCAAGCGCCCCCAGGACTACCTCCCGCTGTTGCGCCTGCGCACCCCGATCGTGCCGGCCGCACTGCAGAACAACGCCGGGATCGTGGGAGCCGCACTGTGGGCCACCGACGTGATGGCCCAGTCCCCCGCCCGGGCATCCGTGCTGCAGACCGCCCGGAGGGCGGCCGACCAGGAGATCGCACGCCGGGTGGAGGCCGACCAGGCCGGCACCGGACGGAGCGCGACGACGGGCACGGGCATGGCCGGAGGGGCCCGCCAGGCGGCGGAGCGCGCGGCCGCGGCCGAGACGGTCGCGAGCGGGACGGCGGGCAAGGCCGGGAAGACCGCCCAGGGGGTCACGGCGGACAAGCCGGGCAAACAGGGCAAGCCGGGAAAGGCATCCACGGCCGTCCAGGACAAGGCGGCCCGGTTGCGGAAGAAGGCCGACAAGGCCGCGAAGCGGGCCGCCAAGGCCGAGCGCAAAGCGGCCAAGGAGGCCCAGGCCGTCCACAAGGCCATGGAGAAGGCGATCCGCCGCTCCAGTCGGTAGCCTCCGGGCTCTGCCGGCGTCACGACCGCCCCGCTGGGCCGTGGTGGCCGATGGTGGCTCCGGCTTCCCCTCCGGAACCACCATCGGCAGTCTGATGGGCCCGTCACGGGCTCCCGCGCTCAGCGGGTGAACAACCGCGGCTGCAGGGCCCTGACCGTCTCGGGCCTGTTCCCCGCCTCGCGCAGCTCCTCCACGGCACGGGCGAAGTCGTCGAGCGAGTCGAAGTCCTGGTAGACCGACGCGAAGCGCAGGTACGCCACCTGGTCCAGCCGGCGCAGGGGGTCGAGGATCGCGAGCCCCACCTCGTGGGCGTCCACCTCGGCGTTGCCGGTGGCGCGGATGGTCTCCTCCACCTCCTGGGCGAGCATGGCCAGGTCGTCGTTGGTCACCGGCCGCCCCTGACAGGCCTTGCGGACGCCGTTGATGACCTTGGAGCGGTCGAACGGCTCCGCCACCCCGGAGCGCTTGACCACGGTCAGGGCCGTGGTCTCCATGGTGGTGAACCGCTTGCCGCAGGACTGGCACTGCCGTCGCCGGCGGATGGCGGATCCGTCGTCGAGGGACCGGGAGTCCACCACCCGGGAATCCTCATGACGACAGAAGGGACAGTGCATGGACTCCCCTTCTGCAGTCGGCGGGCCCGCCGTGGGCCGTTCGGGTGAACGCCCTCATCATAATCCCACATATGGCGTCACCACAATCGGCACATCACCACATGTAGTGTTCCGGGCGGCGGGCCGGGGCGGAAGCCGGACCGGGGCCGGCAGGTCGGCCCCTCCAGCCGGTCCGGGCTCACTCCAGACAGGCCGGGCCGAGCAGCACCTTGAGGTCACCGAACAGGGCAGGGTTGGGACTGACCCGGAAGTCCGGTCCGAGCTGCATGATCTCCATGGTCCGGTTCCCCGCCAGCCTGAGCCGCACCTCCGTGGTCCCGGGGTGGGTCTTCAGCACGTCCCCCAGGGCGGAGACCACGGTCTCGTTGGCCTTGAAGGCCGGCATGGTGATGGACACCGGTCCCGAATGCCCCCCGGACAGGTCCGGGATGGTCAGCTCCTGGGCGCTGAGGGTGATCGACCCGTCGTCGCGCCGCTGGACCCGGCCCTTGATCGCGACCACCAGGTCCTCGGCCAGCATCGTGGCGATCGGGGCGTAGGCCTGGCCGAAGAACATGACCTCCATCGAGGCACCCAGGTCCTCGACCTCGCACCGGGCGTAGGCGTTGCCGGAGCTCTTGGCGATCCGCCGCTGCAGCGAGGTGATGAGCCCGGCGATGGTGACCTGCGCACCGTCCGCTGGGCCGTCGTCGGAGATGATGTGCGAGATGGACGTGTCCGCGTGCTGGGCCAGGACACCGTCCAGCCCCTGCAGGGGATGGTCCGAGACGTAGAGGCCGAGCATCTCCCGCTCGAAGGTGAGCTTGTCCTTCTTGTCCCACTCGGGCATGTCGGGGACCTCCAGCCCCAGCCCGGCGTCGGCCGCCTCTCCACCCTCGGCCTCGAGGATGGAGAAGAAGTCGAACTGGTTGTTCGCCTCCTGGCGCTTCTGGGCCACGGTGGCGTCCACGGCCTCCTCGTGGATGGCCAGCAGCGCCCGGCGCGAGTGCCCGAGTGAGTCGAAGGCGCCGGCCTTGATCATCGACTCGATGGTGCGCTTGTTGCAGACCACCGCGGGCACCTTCTTGAAGAAGTCCGGGAACGAGCCGAAGTCCCCCTTCTCCTCGCGGGCGTCCACCATGGCGGTGACCACGTTCGAGCCCACGTTGCGCACGGCGCCCATGCCGAAGCGGATGTCCCTGCCGACCGGGGTGAAGTAGAGGGAGGACTCGTTGACGTCCGGGGGCAGCACCGTGATGCCCATGCGGCGGCACTCGTTGAGGTACATGGCCATCTTGTCCTTGTCGTCACCGACGGAGGTCAGCAGCGCGGCCATGTACTCGGCCGGGTAGTGCGCCTTGAGGTAGGCCGTCCAGTAGGACACCAGGCCGTACGCCGCGGAGTGCGCCTTGTTGAAGGCGTAGTCCGAGAACGGCAGCAGGATGTCCCACAGCGCCTTGATGGCCGCCTCGGAATACCCGTGGTCGACCATCCCCTGGTGGAAGCCGACGTACTGCTTGTCCAGCTCGGACTTCTTCTTCTTGCCCATGGCGCGGCGGAGGATGTCCGCCTGTCCGAGGCTGAAGCCGGCGACCTTCTGCGCGATGGCCATGACCTGCTCCTGATACACGATCAGGCCATAGGTGGTGTCGAGGATCTCCCTGAGGGGTTCCTCGAGCTCGGGATGGATCGGGGTGATCTCCTGCTGGCCGTTCTTGCGCAGCGCGTAGTTCGTGTGCGAGTTGGCACCCATGGGCCCCGGCCGGTACAGGGCGATGGTCGCCGAGATGTCCTCGAAGTTGTCCGGCTTCATCATCTTCAGCAGCGAGCGCATCGGCCCGCCGTCGAGCTGGAACACGCCCAGGGTGTCCCCCCGGGCGAGCAGTTCGTAGGACGCCCGGTCGTCGAACGCGAGGGACTCCAAGTCCAGGTCGAATCCCTGGTTGGCCGTGATGTTCTCGAGGGCGTCGGAGATGATCGTCAGGTTCCGCAGGCCCAGGAAGTCCATCTTGATCAGTCCGAGCCCCTCGGCGGTGGGGTAGTCGAACTGCGTGATGACCTGGCCGTCCTGCATGCGGCGCATGATCGGGATGACGTCGATGATCGGCTCCGAGGACATGATCACGCCCGCGGCGTGCACACCCCACTGGCGCTTCAGCCCCTCGACGCCCTTGGCGGTCTCGAAGACCTTCGCGGCGTCCGGGTCCGTGGCGACCAGCTCCCGGAACTCCCCCGCCTCCGAGTACCTCTTGGCGTCCTTGTCCTCGATGTCCTTGAGCGGGATGTCCTTGGCCATCACCGCCGGTGGCAACGCCTTCGTCAGCGTCTCGCCCATGGAGAACGGGAAGCCCATCACGCGCGCAGAGTCCTTGAGCGCCTGCTTGGTCTTGATGGTGCCGTAGGTGACGATCATGGCCACGCGCTCGTCACCGTACTTCTCCGTGACGTAGTCGATCACCTCGGAGCGGCGGCGATCGTCGAAGTCGACGTCGAAGTCCGGCATGGACACGCGGTCCGGGTTGAGGAATCGCTCGAAGATCAGGCCGTGCTCGAGCGGGTCGAGCTCGGTGATCTTCAGGGCGTAGGCGACCATGGAGCCGGCCCCGGAACCGCGGCCTGGCCCGACGCGGATGCCGTGGTCCTTGGCCCAGTTGATGAAGTCGGCGACCACGAGGAAGTAGCCCGGGAAGCCCATGGAGATGATGACGTCGAGCTCGTAGTCCGCCTGCTTGCGCACGTGGTCCGGTACGCCGTCGGGGTAGCGGTGCTTCAGCCCCGTGGCGACCTCCTTGGTCAGCCAGCTGGTCTCGTCCTCCCCCGGAGGGCAGGGGAACTTGGGCATGTAGTTGGCGGATGTGTCGAAGGAGACCTCGCACTGCTCGGCGATGAGCAGGGTGTTGTCACACGCCTCGGGGAACTCCGAGAACAGGTCCCGCATCTGCCGCGGGGACTTCAGGTAGAACTCCGTGCCGGTGAAGGCGAACCGGGAGCCGCCCTGGTCGTAGGTGGGTTCCAGCAGGGTGGACCCGGACTGGATGGCCAGCAGCGCCTCGTGCGGCTTGGCGTCGTGCTCATGCGTGTAGTGCAGGTCGTTGGTGGCGACCAGGGGCAGGTCCAGGTCCTTGGCCAGCCGGAGCAGGTCCGGGACCACGCGCTTCTCCAGGTCGAGACCGTGCTGCATCAGCTCGCAGTAGAAGTTGCCCTTGCCGAAGATGTCGCGGAACTCTGCCGCGGCCTCCACCGCCTCCTTGTACTGGCCCAGCCGCAGCCGGGTCTGGACCTCACCGGACGGGCATCCCGTGGTCCCGATCAACCCGGATGAGTACGTGGAGAGCAGCTCCCGGTCGATCCGGGGCCACTTGGCGTACACGGAGTCCAGGGAGGCGATCGAGCCGGCCCGGAACAGGTTGTGCATGCCGGTGTTGTCCTTGGCCAGCAGGGTCATGTGCGTGATCGCACCGCCGCCGGAGACGTCGTCCCCGCGCTGGTGCTGTTCGCCCCAGCGGACCTTGGTCTTGTCCGTGCGGTGCTGCTGACCCGGCGTCAGGTAGGCCTCGAGACCGATGATCGGCCTGATGCCCGCGTCCGTCGCCTTCTTCCAGAAGTCGAAGGCACCGAACAGGTACCCGTGGTCGGTGATGGCGATCGAGTCCATGCCGAGGCGTTCGGTCTCGACGAAGAGCTCGCTGAGCTTGGCGGCCCCGTCGAGCATCGAGTACTCGGTGTGGGTGTGCAGGTGGGCGAATCCGCCGTCCCGCGAGGCCTGTCCCGTTGCCGATGTGGTCGCCGTCATTGTCCGCTCTTCCCTACTGCCCTGCTGCGTTGCCGTACAACTGATTCGTGGTGCCGTACCACCCTAGTGGCCCCGGAGGACGTCCAGGGCGTAGGCCAGGTCATGCGGGTACGGGCTCTCGTACTCGACCCATTCCCCCGTCACGGGGTGGGAGAAGCCCAGCCGGCGGGCGTGCAGCCACTGCCGGGTCAGCCCGAGCTCGGCGGCGAGCTTCGGGTCCGCCCCGTAGGTCAGGTCCCCGGCACAGGGATGGCGCAGCGCGGCGAAGTGGACGCGGATCTGGTGGGTCCGGCCGGTCTCGAGCTGCACCTCGACCAGGGTCGCCCGGCCGAAGGCCTCCAGGGTCCGGTAGTGCGTCACCGAGTCCCGTCCTCCGTCGAGGACGGCGAACTTCCAGTCGTGACCGGGGTGACGGCCGATCGGCGCGTCGATGGTGCCGTTCAGGGGGTCCGGCAGTCCCTGCACCACGGCGTGGTAGGTCTTCTTCGGGGTCCGGTCACGGAACGCGTCCTTCAGGGCGGTGTAGGCCCGCTCGGACTTGGCCACCACCATGACACCGGAGGTGCCCACGTCCAGCCGGTGCACGATGCCCTGCCGCTCCGGTGCCCCCGACGTCGAGATCCGGTACCCGGCACCCGCCAGGCCGCCGACGACGGTCGGCCCGACCCAACCCGGCGACGGGTGGGCGGCCACGCCCACGGGCTTGTCCACGACGACATAGTCCGGGTCGTCAGCCAGGATGGTCAGGTCCTCCACGATCTCCACCTTCACCTCGAGCGGGTCGGTCTCCTCGGGCACGTCCACCACGAGTTCGGTTCCCGCGACGGCCTTCGCCGACTTCTGCACGGTCTGCGCACCGGACGCCGCGCCGGTGCGGCGCTGCGTCACCCGGCCGTCGGCACACCAGGCGCCGGCCTTGGTGCGGGACACCCCGAGGGCGCGGGCCAGGACCGCATCCACCCGCCGGCCGACGTCGGCCGGGCCGGGGACGACGACGGCCGGGCCGGGCAGGGGTCCGGGTGCGGTATCAGTCACGGTCCTCCCCCGGGGCCGCCGGGCGAGGGGCCTGGGCGGGCTCCCGCGTCCCGTCGAGCCGGCGGCCGGTGAACATCAGCAGCACGATGCCGATCATCGAGCAGACGATCAGCGAGTCGGCGATGTTGAAGATGGCGAAGTTGGGCAGGGCGATGAAGTCCACCACGTGGCCGACGCCGAAGGCCGGGGGCCGCAGCAGGCGGTCGGTGAGGTTGCCGAGCACTCCACCGAGCAGGCCGCCCAGGGCCAGGGCCCAGGCGGTCGAGCGGACCCGGAACAGCAACACCACCACGAACACCGCCACCGCGGCCTGGATGATCGTGAAGACCCAGGTGTGGTCCTCGCCGATCGAGAAGGCCGCCCCGGGGTTCCGGATGAAGTGCCAGCGCAGCAGCGGGGGCAGGACGTCGATGACCTGCCCCTCGGCCATGGTCGTCTCCACCCAGCGCTTGGTCAGCTGGTCCAGGACGTAGCCCACGGCCAGGACCAGCACGGCGATCCAGCCGCGGCGACGCCTCGGGGTTCGTTCCGCGTCCGGATGCGCCGGGACGGTCGGTTCGGTGTCGGTCACGCGGTGGGGTCTCTCGGATCGGCGGGAACGGGGGAACGGGGGGCCGCGACGGGCAGAGACGCGGGGCCGGCCACGGTCCTCCCGTGGCCGGCCCCGGATCCGGTCTGGATCTGCCGGCGTGAGCGGTGGGCCGTCGGGACGGCCCGCACCGGTCAGCTGGTGGCGGTGACCTCGTCCTGGATCGGGCCCTGGCTCTGCAGGTCGCGCAGCTGACCCTCGATGTAGGCCTTCAGCCGCGCACGGTAGTCGCGCTCGAAGCCCTTGAGCTGCTCGACCTTGCGCTCGAGCACGGACTTCTTCTCCTCCAGCTCGGCCAGCGTCTTCCGGGACTTCTCCTGGGCGTCGTTGACCAGGCCGTCGGCCTCGGACTGGGCGTCGGCGATGATCTGCTCGCGCTTGGCCTCGCCCTCGGCGACGAAGTCGTCGTGCAGCTTCTGGGCCATGGCGAGCACGCCGGCGGCCGAGGTGGCGACGGCCTCGCGGCCACTGTCCGCGGCGGGTGCGGCCGGTACGGCGGTGGTCGGCGTGTCCGCGGTCGCAGCCGGCGCGACGGCCGGCACCGCCTCGATGACCTCGTCCGAGTCCTTGGCCGCGGGCACGGAGGCGGCCGGCTTCTGGCTGGTGCCGGTGTCCTCGGTGGAGGCCGCCTCGGCGACAGGGGTGGACGGGGTGCCTGCGGCGGCCTCCTGGACGGAGGTGCCGGTGGCGACGGTCCCCTCGTCCTCCGCGTCCTCGGCGGAGACCGGGGCGGGAACGGTGGACCCGGAGGCACCGCCGGACTGGAGCTCGGCGACCTTGCGACGCAGTTCGTCGTTCTCCTGGTTCAGCCGGCGCAGCTCGACGACGATCTCGTCCAGGAAGTCATCGACCTCGTCCTGGTCGTATCCCTCGCGGAACTTGGTCGGCTGGAACCGCTTGTTCACAACGTCTTCCGGCGTCAGTGCCATGTGGTCACCCCAATACTTGTCAGGTCTGCCCGCGGAGGGGCAATGGTCGTCCCGTGGCGCCACGCCACGGCTTCTCCGCGCACGAGGGCCACACTGCAGTTCAGGCTACCACCGGTGTCCCGGCCGGGACTTCGGCACCAGCCGGCCACGGCGCAGGTCCGGCGGGGGTCAGGCGAACGAGCCGACGGCCAGGGCCCCGACCACGGACTTGAGCAGCACGACGACCACGAACAGCACGAGGAAGGCGATGTCCAGCCCGATCCCGCCCAGGTTCAGCGGGGGGATCTTGGACCGCAGCCACCGCAGCGTCGGATCCGTCACGGTGTAGACGGTCGAGGCGACCACGAGGATGAACCCCTGCGGGCGCCAGGCCCGGGCGAAGGACTGGACCACGTCGAAGACGATCCGGACCAGCAGCAGGAACTGGAAGATCGCCAGGACGAGGTAGAGGAGGGAGAAGATGAGGGTCACGGCAGCCTATTCCACACCATGTCGGGTCCGGGAGGGGTCACTCCCCGACGGGTGTCAGCTCTGGTTGAAGAAGTGGGCCTGGTCCTCGGTGCCGGAGGAATCCTCCCCGAGGACCTGGATGTGGGCCGGCGTCAGCAGGAACACCTTGTTGGTGACGCGCTCGATGGAACCGTGCAGCCCGAACACGAGGCCGGCGGAGAAGTCCACCAGCCGCTTGGCGTCGGCCTCGCCCATGTCCGTCACGTTCATGATGACCGGGATGCCGCCACGGAACGACTCCCCGATGACCTTGGCGTCGTTGTAGGAGCGGGGGTGCACGGTGGTGATCTGACGCACGGCAGGGGCATCCTCACGGGAGTGGGCGGCACGCTTGATCGGGGTCACCGGTGCGCGGTACTCCCGTTCCGCCACCGGGGCCGCTGCCACCCTGCTCGGCTGGGGGCGCTCCGGGCGGCTGTCCTCGTCCCAGTCCTCGGCGGCGTCGGCACGATCGTCATGATCCGTGCGGTCGGAGACCTCGCTCCGGTCGGCACGCTCGTGCCGACGGGACTCCGTGGCCCGCTGCTCTTCCTCGTACTGCTCGTCGCCATCGGCGAGCCCGAGGTAGATCATGGTCTTCTTCAGTGCACCAGCCATCGAAAATCCTCACCGTGTGGAAGCCGCCCGGCCTGCTGCCGGCCCTGCGGAGATCTGCCGTCCTGCGGACACTATCGAGGTTAACCCACGGGCGCACGGGGCCCGAGGACATCGGTTCCCACCCGAAGGTGTGTCGCTCCCGCGGAGATGGCCTGCTCCAGGTCCTGGCTCATTCCCGCGGAGATCCACGTGGCCTCGGGGTACGTTCCGGTCAGTGCGGCCGAGAGTTCCGCCAGCCGCGCGAAGGCAGGGGCGGGGTCCAGGCCCAGGGGGGCCACCGCCATCACGCCGCGCAACCTCAGGCCGTCGGCCGCCGCGATCCGGTCGGCCAGGGCCCCCACCGCGGCGGGGTCGACACCGCCGCGGGCGCCGATGCCGGCCGGACGGTCCTGTTCGGGCCGCGGGTCCAGGTCGACCTGGACCAGGCAGTCCAGCGGATCCCGTTCCTGCAGTCCGGATTCCGCGCGCCTGGCCTGTTCACGCCCCATCGCCGCGGAGAGGGCGTCCACGAGTGACTCCCGGTCGACCGAGTGCACCGCGGAGGCATAGCGCACCACGTACTTGGCCTTGTTGGACTGCAACTGGCCGATGAAGTGCCACCGCACCGGGGCCGCGGGACCGTCCGGGGCCTGCACCCCGGTCAGCCGCTCCGTCTCGGCCGCCTTGGCGCGGGCCTCCTGGTCCCGGTTCTCGCCGACATCCCGCACGCCGAGTGCGGCCAGCCGGGCCACGTCCTCGGCCGGATGGAACTTGGTCACGACGATCAGCGTGGGGACGTCGGAGCGTCCCGCTGCGCGCGTGGCCTCCTCGACCCGGTGGCGCACGGTGGTGAGACGGGCCGCGAGCTCCCGTCCGCGGGCGTCGTCGGCCCGGCCGGGCCCCGGCCCCTGCTCCACCCCGCTCACGCCGCACCCTCCCCGGTGCGCCAGACGACCCCGGCGAATCGGCCCTCACCCGGTGCGCGGCGGTGGGAGAACAGCCGCCCGTCCTCGAAGGTGCACCGGTCATCGCGGTGCACCGTCACGCCGAGCCGCTCCAGTACGGCGACCGCGCCCGCCGGAAGGTCCAGCGCGGGCGTTCCCCAGGAGGTGGTCGAGTCCGCGGCCGGGATCCTCGAGGCGCCGTCACGGCGCATGTCCTCGGGGACCTCGTAGCACCGGCCGCAGATGCCCGGCCCCACCCAGGCCTCGATCTCACCGGGCGCGCTCCCGGCGCCGGAACCCCGCAACCGGTCCACGGTGGCCTCCAGCACGCCGTCGAGCAGTCCGCGGCGTCCGGCATGGGCGACCGCGGTCGGCCCGGTCAGGTCCACGCCGCCCGGGGGGCGGGAGGCGAAGACGACGGGCAGGCAGTCTGCCACCATGACGGCCAGCGGGTCCTGCCCCGTCGGACTGACCAGGGCGTCGGCCTCCTCGGCGGGGCCGCTGCGTGCACCCCATCCGTTCCCGGTCGCCTCGACGACGCGCGCGGAGTGCACCTGGGTGAGGTACTCGGTGCGCCCCGGCGCCACGCCCATCTCCCGCTCCAGCCGGGTCCTGGCCTCGGACACGGGCCCAGGACGGCCGGGGTATTGCGCCGTCGTCCCACCGGAGACATGGAACGCGAGGTTGCCGGTGCCGACCCCGGTGAAGCCGATGTGCAGACCGGGAGACGGCGAGACGCGGAACACGAACGGCCCTCCGGTCACTTCAGGAAGTCGGGAACGTCCAGGTCGTCACGGCTGCCGCCGGACAGGTCGGGCTCCACGACGGTGGGTAGGTCCTGCTGGGCTGCCGGTTCGGCGCGGTAGCCGGACGGCTCCGCGGCGGGCTGGGCCGGCACGGGGACCGCCACCGGGGCGGCCGGGAGTGACTGGCTGGGCACCGGCTGCGGGGCGGCCTGCTGGCCCTGCGGGCGGGTCCCGGTGCCGTAGGCCCCCGCCGGCGCGGAGGTGGCGTCGACCCGGTCGAAGCCCGCGGCGATGACGGTGATGCGCGCCTCGTCGCCGAGGGCGTCGTCGATGACGGCACCGAAGATGATGTTGGCCTCCGGGTGCGCCACCTCCTGGACGAGGCGGGCCGCCTCGTTGATCTCGAACAGGCCGAGGTCGGAACCGCCCTGGATGGACAGCAGCACGCCGTGGGCACCGTCGATGGAGGCCTCCAGCAGCGGCGACGCGATGGCCAGCTCGGCGGCCTTGACGGCACGGTCCTCGCCCTGGGCGGAGCCGATGCCCATGAGTGCCGATCCTGCACCCTGCATGACGGACTTGACGTCGGCGAAGTCGAGGTTGATCAGGCCCGGGGTGGTGATCAGGTCGGTGATGCCCTGGACGCCGGAGAGCAGCACCTGGTCGGCGGACTTGAAGGCGTCCAGGACCGAGACGTTGCGGTCGGAGATGGACAGCAGCCGGTCGTTCGGGATCACGATCAGGGTGTCGACCTCGTCGCGCAGGGCATCGATGCCGGACTCGGCGCTGGTGGCCCGGCGCCGGCCCTCGAAGGTGAACGGACGGGTCACGACGCCGATGGTCAGGGCGCCCAGCGAGCGGGCGATGCGGGCGACGACCGGCGCGCCACCGGTACCGGTGCCGCCGCCCTCGCCGGCGGTGACGAAGACCATGTCGGCCCCGCGCAGGACCTCTTCGATCTCCTCGGCGTGGTCCTCGGCGGCCTGGCGGCCCACCTCCGGGTTCGCCCCGGCACCCAGTCCGCGAGTCAGCTCCCGCCCGACGTCCAGCTTGACGTCGGCGTCACTCATCAGCAGCGCCTGGGCATCGGTGTTGATGGCGATGAACTCCACGCCGCGGAGTCCCACGTCGATCATGCGGTTCACGGCATTGACGCCGGCGCCGCCGATGCCGACGACCTTGATGACGGCCAGGTAGTTCTGGGGTGCTGCCACGGTGTTTGTCCCTTGTTCGGTGTCTGTCTGTCTGCTGTCCGGCCTGCGCCCCGGACGCCCATCGGACGCCGCAACGCCCTCCGGGTGGCTTAACGTTCAGGTTGAAGGTTAGTGTTATGTCAACCTGTGTTCTGGGTGAAACGTTATGGTGCCGACGCGGATCGCGCAAAGACCCGCTCCCGCGTGTCGCCCTCGCGCGCCCCGAGGAGCCCTCCGGCAGGGTCCGCTCATCGCGTCACCGGGTATTCCGGGATCGAGACGTCGAACTCCTCGACCGGGTCCGCCTCGTCCTGCGGGACCTTCAGCAGGGCCCCCAGGACCTGGGCCTTCCGGTCCCCGTGCTCGGCGTTGCCCCAGAGCACGGTGCGCCCGTCCTCGAGCGTCAGGGTCACGGAGTCCACCGTCTGCGCCGAGGCGGAGTCCATCCGGTTGCGGATGGGGTCCGGCAACGAGCCCAGGACGGTCGTGATCGCGTCGAAGACCTCGGGATCGGTCAGGTCGGCGGCATCGGAGACACTGGGCAGCCGGTACCGTTCGGCCTCCTCCGCCCCCAGGGTGGCGACGGCCTGGCCCTGGGCCGAGTACAGCACCCGTTGATCCCCCTGCGGCACCTGGGCGACCGGTTGGTGCTCCACGACCTCCACGACCAGCGACGCGGGCGGTTCCGCCCGGACCCTGACCTCCTCGACCGCGGGTTCACCCGCCAGCCGCTCCGCGACGGTCCGCTGGCCCACCTGCGGCAGGGGCACTCCGTGCAGGGGCTGCACCAGCGCCTCGGCCCGTTCGCGCGGCAGCAGGTCGGTGCCCGTGACCGTGATGGTGCGGATGGCCAGCAGGGGGGAGAAGTACAGGACCGCCCCGAGCACGATCAGGAGCACCAGGCCCGCCGCGCCGACCACGCGCCACAACCGGACCCGCCGGCGCCGGGCCTGCTCGGGCGTCTCCGGGAAGGCCAGGACGTTGTCGTCATCCGCGGTCATCACGTCGGTCGTCGTGGAGGTCTCCGGGCCGGCGTCCGTCCTATCGTCCGCCATCGAGGGTTTCCTCGTCGCGATCCGCCAGCGCCGCCAGGATCGCCCCGCCCTGGGCCGTGACGTCCCCGGCGCCCATGGTGAGGATGACGTCGCCGGGACGGGCCGCGGCGACCAGGCCGGCCACGCCGGCACCGGCGTCCTCCGGGACCTCCCCGGAACCGGGCAGGAGGGTGGACAGGTGCCGGGTGATCAAGGTCGAGTCGACCCCGGCGATCGGCTCCTCCCGTGCCGCGTAGACGGGCAGGACACGCACGCCGTCGGCGGCCGAGAGCGCCTGCGCGAAGCCGTCCGCGAAGTCGCGGGTGCGCGAGAACAGGTGGGGCTGGAAGAGCACGTGGACCCGGTGCCCGCCTGCCACCGAGCGCCCGGCGGCGATGGCCGCCGCCACCTCGGTGGGGTGGTGCGCGTAGTCGTCGAAGACGCGGACGCCGGCACGCTCGCCCCGGAACTCGAACCGACGCGCGGTGCCGCGGAAGGCCTCCAGGCCGCCGGCAGCGTCCTCGGCCTCCAGGCCGGCGTAGTGGGCGGCGAGCAGGACCGCGGCGGCGTTCAGCGCGTTGTGACGGCCCGGGACCGCCAGTTCCACCTGAGTGGAGCGTCCGCCGGCCCAGCGGAAGGTGACGCGTTGCCCGGTGCCCCCGGCCGTACCGGCCAGATCGCTGTCCGTCAGGACGAGGTCGTCGCCCCGTCCGGGCTCCGAACCGTAGGTGACGACACGGGGCACGGGCCGGCCGGCGGCCGCCTCGGCGCGGACCCACTGGGCCAGGGCCAGGGCCCCGGGGTCGTCGGCACAGGCCACCAGCACGCCGTCCGGGGGCAGCAGCAGCGCGAAGTCGCGGAAGACCTGCACCACGGCGTCGGCGGAGCCGTAGAAGTCGAGGTGGTCGGCCTCCACGTTCGTCACGATCGCGATCTGCGGCCGGTAGTTCAGCAGCGTGCCGTCGGACTCGTCGGCCTCGGCGATGAACCACTCCCCCGCGCCGGCTCGCGCGTTGGTCCCCAGGCCGGCGACGGCGGCGCCGACGGCGAAGGTCGGATCGGCGCCGGCGCGGGTGAACGTCATCGCCGCCATCGAGGACGTGGTGGTCTTGCCGTGCGTGCCGGCGACCGCGAGCACCCGGTGGCCGGCCATCGCCGCGGCCAGCCCCTGGGAACGGTGCAGGACGGGCACGCCCCGGGCGATCGCGGCGTCGTACTCGGGGTTGCCCGGGCCGGCGATCGACGAGGCCACGACGGTGTCCACGCCGGCACCACCCGCCCGCTGGGCCACCCGGTCGAGGTTCCGCGCGTCGTAGCCGACGAACACCGCGGCCCCGGCGGCCTCGAGCTCGTGCATCACCGGCAGGTCCTTGGCGTCGGTCCCGGAGATCGGCACCCCCTGCTGCTGCATGATCCGCGCGATGCCGGACACGCCGACACCGCCCAGGCCCAGGAAGTGGACCCGGCCCAGGGCGGCCAGCGACGGCGCCATGGGCCGCACCGGGGTGGTCTCGTCGGTCGGTCGGGTCATCGGGGTCCTCCTGCGGCGTTCAGGACCAGGCGCGCCATGGCCTGGTCGGCATCCCGGATCCCCAGCGCGGCGGAGGCGGCGGACATCCGCTCCAGCCGCCCGGCGTCCAGGGCCAGGGGAATGAGTTCTCGGCGGACCCAGTCCGCGGTGAAGGACTCGTCCTTCACCAGGACGGCTCCCTGCGCCGTCACCAGCCCGCGGGCGTTGAGGGCCTGCTCTCCGTTGCCGATCGGCAGCGGGACGAACACGGCGGGCAACCCCACGGCGGCCAGCTCGCAGACGGTGCCGGCACCCGAGCGGGCGACGATGAGATCGGCCGCGGCGTAGGCCTGCTCCATGCCCTCCAGGTACTCGACCTGGTGGTATCCGGGCGAGGCGACCGGGTCGCCGTCGGGCCCCAGGACCTGCTTGCCCCGGCCGGTCAGGTGCAGGACCTGCAGTCCTGCGCCGGCGAGGGCCGGGAGGGCCGCCGCGATCGTCCGGTTGACGTTGAGGGCGCCCGAGGACCCGCCGGTGACCACCACCGTGGTGGCGGAGGGGTCCAGGCCGAGGGCCCGCCGGGCCGGCTCGCGGGCCGCCTCCCGGTCGAGGGCGGAGATCTCCCGGCGCATCGGCATCCCCACGTGCAGGGCGCCCGGCAGCACCGTCTCGGGGAAGGCGGTGGCCACGGCCGCGGCGCGGCGGGCCCCGACGCGGTTGGCCAGCCCGGCGCGGACGTTGGCCTCGTGGATGACCACGGGCACCCGGCGCCGGGCGGCGGCCAGGTACACGGGGGTGGAGACGTAGCCGCCCACCCCGACCACGACGTCGGCGCGGCGCCGGTCGAGGATGTCACCCGCCTGTGCCACGGCCCGCCGGAAGCGGGAGGGCAGGCGGACCAGGTCCATGGTGGGACGGCGGGGCATCGGGACCCGGTCGATGGTGTCCAGCGCGTAACCGGCGGCCGGGACGAGACGGGTCTCCATACCGGAGGCGGTGCCCACCATGGTGCAGTGCACCGCGGTGGGATGGCCGCCCTCGGTCGCGGTCTCCTCGAGGGCCCGGGCGATGGCGAGCATGGGGCTGATGTGGCCGGCCGTACCGCCGCCGGCCAGGACCACGTTCAGGGTGTCGGGCATCAGTGCGCCTCCTTCGTGTCGGGGCGGGTGTCCACGGCGGGGCCGGTGCCGGCTCCGACGGCCCGGCCCGCCCGGTGCTGTTCGCGGGCGAAGGCCAGGACCACGCCGACGGCCGCCAGGACGAACGTCAGGGAGGATCCGCCGTAGGAGATGAACGGCAGGGGCACGCCGATGACGGGCAGCAGGCCGGTGACCATGGAGATGTTGATGAATGCCTGGCCCACGATCCAGGCCAGGATGCCGCCGGTGCAGATCCGGATGAACACGGAGTCGGTGCGCCGCGCGACCCGGAACATGCCGACGGCCAGTCCGGCGAAGAGCGTGAGCACCAGCAGGGCGCCGACGAGTCCGAGCTCCTCGCCGAGGATGGTGAAGATGAAGTCGTTCTCCGCCTCGGGGATGTAGCTCCACTTCTGCCGGGACTGGCCCAGCCCGAGTCCCCACCAGCCACCGGAGGCGAGGGCGTACAGGCCGTGCTGGGGCTGGTAGCACGGGTCGGTGGCGAAGTCGCAGTTGCCCAGCCAGGCCTGGATGCGCACCGTGCGGTTGGCCGAGACGAGGGCCATGATGATCGCGCCCACCGCGGCCACGGCTCCGGCCACCGCGAAGTAGAGCAGCCTCGTGCCGGCCAGGAACAGCACGGCTGCCACGACCAGCATGATGACCATGGCGGTTCCCAGGTCCCGGCCGATCATGACCAGGCCGAGGAGGATGGCTCCCACCGGGAAGAGCACCGGCACGACGGAGTGCTTGAGCTGGCCGATGAGCCGGCCCTTGCGTTCGAGCACGGCGGCCGCCCAGAGGGCCAGGGCCAGTTTCGCCGCCTCCGAGGGCTGTCCCGTGGCCGGTCCGACCTTGATCCAGTTGCGGTTGCCGTTGACCTCGTGGCCCAGGGGCGTCAGGACGAGCATCAGCAGCACGATGGCGATGACCAGCGCCGGCCAGGCCAGCCGGCGCAGTCTGTCCGTGCTCAGCCGGGAGAGGAAGACCATCACACCCAGCCCGACGGCGGCGAAGACGGCCTGGCGGATGAACAGGTCATAGGATCCGGTCGTCTCTCCGATGTTCTCCACGGAGGAGGAGGACAGCACCATGATCAGTCCGATCACGGTCAGCGCGAGCGTGCAGCCGAGGATGAGGAAATAGGATGACGCCGAGCCTTCGCCCTCCAGGAAGGACCACATCCGCCGCCACCAGTGCGCCGGGCCGCGGCCGCCACGACGCGTGCTCCCCGGCCGAGGCCCGGAGGCCGGCCCGGCGCCGCGGGCCGCGCGGCCACCGGCCGCACGGGCGGAGGGGGTACCGGAGGCGGACGGGGCCGCGCCGGTCCCCGGACGGGGACGCCGGCCCCTGGCGGGACCCCGGGTACGGCTCAGGGGCCGTTGGGGGGTGGTCACCATGGGTGGGCTCCTTAGCTGCTCAGCCCCTTGTGTTCCATGAGGCGGGCGACGGCGTCGATGAAGGCGTTTCCTCGGTCTGCGTAGGACGTGAACTGGTCCATGGACGCCGCCGCGGGCGCCATGAGCACGACGTCCCCGGGCCGGGCCACGGCATCGGCCTCCCGGACCGCGGCGTCCATGGCCCGGTGGCCGTCCGAGGGATCCCCTCCAGTGTCGCGTACCGCCGTCGACAGGACCGGGACGTCGGGTGCGTGTCGCTGTACGGCACCTGCCAGTTCGCTGGGATCCGCCCCGATGAGCACCACGGCGCGCAGGCGGTGGGCGTGGCGGGAGACCAGGTCGTCGTAGGTCACGCCCTTGGGCAGTCCGCCGGCGATCCACACCACGTCGGTGAAGGCGGCGAGTGAGGCGTCCGCGGCGTGGGGGTTGGTCGCCTTGGAGTCGTTGATCCACAGCACGTCGTCCGCCTTGGCCACGAGCTGGATGCGGTGCTCCCCCGGTCGGTAGGCACGCAGCCCGTCCCGGACGGCCTCCGGCGGCACGCCGATGGCCCGCACGAGGGCGGCGGCCGCCAGGGCGTTGGCCACCTGGTGCCGGGGCGCGATGGGCCCGAGGTCCTCGAGGTGTCCGAGTTCCAGGGCCTGATGGGCCCGTTCGTCCAGGAAGGCCCGGTCCACGAGGATGCCGTCGACCACGCCGACCATGGACAGTCCGGGCGTGTCCGTGGTGAAGGACACCGCTCGGCACCCCTCCTGGACGTCGGCCTGCTCGACCATCCGCATGGTCTCGGGCTGGGCCTCGTTGAAGATGCACGCCTCGCGGGTGTGCTCGTAGATCCGGGCCTTGTCCGCGCAGTACGCCGCGAAGGACCCGTGCCAGTCCACGTGGTCCTCCGCCACGTTCAGCACGGCAGAGGCGGCCGGCTCGATGTGGTGGGTCCAGTGCAACTGGAAGCTGGAGAGCTCCACGGCGATCACGTCCCAGCCCTCCGGATCCCGGATCGCGTCCAGGATGGGGGTGCCCACGTTCCCGCAGGCCACCGCCCGCAGGCCGGCCGCGAGCAGCATGGACTCGACCATGCCCACCGTGGTGGTCTTGCCGTTGGTCCCGGTGACCACGAGCCAGTCGGCCGTCTTGCGTCCCGCGCGTTCGCGGACCCGCCAGGCCAGTTCGACGTCGCCCCAGACCGGGACGCCGGCATCCGCGGCCGCGGCCAGCAGCGGCTGGTCCGGGCGCCATCCCGGGGAGGTGACCACGAGCTCGGCGGGAGACCCGCCGACGTCGGGAAGGGACCGCGCGTGGTCCTCGCCCAGCAGGACCTCCCGGACCCCGACGATCCTCAGGGTGTCCGCCCGGGCACGGTTCTCCGGGCTGTCCCGGCCGTCCACGACCACGACGTCGGCCCCGAGCTCGGCCAGGGTGTCGGCTGCGGAGAACCCGGACAGGCCGAGGCCGGCCACGACCACCCGCAGTCCGGACCAGTCCGCGTCCCACGTGGTCAGGTCGTCGAGCCGGGGATGACCGGCGGTGCTCCCGGCCGTCATCGGACCAGCACCCACTCGCCGTAGAAGAGGGATACGCCGAGGACCACGCAGAGCAGGCCGATCAGCCAGAACCGCACGACCACCGTGACCTCCGCCCAGCCCTTGAGCTCGAAGTGGTGCTGCAGCGGCGCCATGAGGAACACGCGCTTGCCACCGGAGAGCTTGAAGTAGCCGACCTGGATGATCACGGACAAGGTGATGAGGACCATCAGCCCGGCCAGGATGATGACGAGCAGTTCGGTGCGGGACAGGATGGCGAACCCGGCCAGGGCCCCACCGAGGGCCAGCGATCCCGTGTCCCCCATGAAGATCTTCGCCGGCGAGGTGTTCCACCACAGGAAGCCCATGAGCGAGCCGGTGAGGATCGCCGCGAGCATGGCGAGGTCCAGCGGGTCACGGACCTCGTAGCAGCCCGGCGTCGCCCCGGACGTGGAGCACGCCTGGTTGGACTGGAAGATGGTGATCAGCATGTAGGCGGCGGTGATCATGGCGGTGGCGCCGGTGGCCAGGCCGTCCAGGCCGTCGGTCAGGTTCACCGCGTTGGTGGTGGCCGTGGTGATCAGGTTGGACCAGACCACGAACAGGATCAGACCCATGACCGGGCCGGCGAAGGCCAGGTCGATCGGCAGGTCACGCACGAAGGAGATGGACGTCGAGGCGGGGGTCAGCCCGCGCCCGTCCGGGAAGTTCAGGGCGAGGACCGCGAAGGCGGTGCCCACCACGCCCTGCAGGACGATCTTCGCCCAGGGCGTCAGTCCGAGGGAGCGCTGGTTGGAGATCTTGCTGAAGTCGTCCAGGAACCCGACCAGTCCCATGCCGGCCATGAGGAACAGCAGGGTCATCGCCGAGGCGGTGGGCCCGGCGTTCTCCAGTCCGAGGCCGCCCAGGATCCAGTGCGTCAGGAAGTAGGCCACCACGGTGACCACCACGAACACGGCCCCGCCCATGGTCGGGGTGCCGCGCTTGGTCTTGTGGGTGGTCGGTCCGTCATCGCGGATGAACTGTCCGTATCCCTTCCTGACCAGGAAGCGGATGAACAGGGGGGTCCCCACGAGCGTCAGGACCAGCCCGAGCAGACCACCGATCAACAGGCCTATCACTGGCGCTGCTCCTTCCGGCTTCCGGCTCCCGGCTCCGGGCTGGCCGGGGCCAATGCTAGTCGATCCCCGAGGTCCCCCAGGCCGGCGCCGTTGGAGGACTTGAACAGCACCACGTCCCCGGGCGCCAGTCGACGCCGGAGCAGTTCCTCGGCCTCGTCGACGTCCTCGGCGAAGTCGATCTCGTCCCCCCAGGAGCCCTCGTTGACGGCGGAGGTGTAGAGCGGTCGGGCACCGCGGCCGACCACCACGAGCTGGTCGATGTTCAACCGGACCACGGCCGTGCCGATCGCGGTGTGCTCGGCGATGCGGGCGTCGCCCAGTTCGAGCATCTCCCCCAGCACGGCCCACGTCCGGCGCCCCGTGGAACGGCCGATCATCGCCAGCGTCTTCAGGGCGGCCCGCATGGACTCCGGGTTGGCGTTGTACGCGTCATTGATGATCGTCACCCCGTCCGGCCGGTCGGTGCGCTCCATCCGCCGGCGGCTCGTGGCTCCCGCCCCGTCGAGGGCGGCGGCGATCCTGCCGGCCGGCAGCCCTGCGGCATGGGCGGCCGCTGCGGCGGCGGCGATGTTCGTGGCGTGGTGCCTGCCGATCAGTCCGGAGACCACGTGATGGGCCTCGGCTGCGGTGCCCGCACCCAGTCGCAGGTCGAACTCGGGGTGCTGCCCCTCGGTGGTGGTCAGGTTCGCGGCCAGGGCGGAGAAGTCGGCGGTGCCGTCGGCCACGTCCGCGTCGACCAGCGGGAAGCTGCCGTCCTCGGTGGAGAACCAGGCCAGCCGGGCGGAGGTCCGGTCCACCATCGCGGCCACCCGGGCGTCGTCACGGTTCAGGACGGCCACGCCGTCCGCCGGCAGCGCCTCCACCAGTTCGCCCTTGGTCCGGGCGATGTTCTCCACGCCGCCGAACTTGCCGGCGTGGGCGCTGCCGACCATCAGGACCACACCGATGTCCGGGCGGACCATGTCCGCCAGGTACTCGATGTTGCCGATCCCGTCGGCACCCATCTCGACCACCAGGTAGCGGGTGTCCAGGCCGGCCCGGAACACGGTCAGCGGGACGCCCACCTCCCCGTTGTAGGAGCCCTGCGGGGCCACGGTGGGACCGTCGGTGCCCAGGATGCCCGCCAGCAGGTCCTTCGTGGTGGTCTTGCCCGCCGACCCGGTGATGCCGATGACGGTGGTCGGCGAGTGCTCGCGGATTCGGGCGACGATGAACGCCGCCAGCCGTCCCATGGCCAGGACCACGTCGTCGACGATGACGGCCGGGTCGGCCTGTCCCCCGGCGTCGGCGGTCTCGCGCTCGGCGAGCACGAGGGTGGCGCCGGCGGACCGTGCCGCCGGGATGAAGTCGTGCCCGTCGGCCTGCTCGCCCGGCTTGGCGATGAACAGGGTCCCCGGAGTGACCTCGCGGGAGTCGGTGGTGGCTGCGCTGACCAGCAGGTCAGGGGACGCCGAGGCGGTGAGGACGCCCCCGGTGGCCCCGGCGATGGCGGAGGCGGTGAGTTCGATCATGACCCGTCAACTTTACGTGCAGCCTCGGGGGAAACCGGGGAGGGACCGTGGCCGTGCCGGGCCAGGGCGTCCCGCAGCTCGACGCGATCGTCGAGCGGGATGTCCACTCCGTCCATGTCCTGCACGGTCTCATGGCCGCGGCCGGCGAGCAGGACGGTGTCGGCCGGTGTGGCCAAGGACACGGCCAGCTCGATCGCGTCCTGGCGTGGCGCCGACTCGTGCACCTGGACGGTGCGGCCGGCCGCGGCCGCCGTCCGCACGCCCTCGTGGACCCCCTGCAGGACCTCGGTCCTGATCCCGGCCGGGGGCTCGGTGTGCGGGTCGTCGTCCGTGACGATCACGACATCGGCCCACTCCGCGGCGATCCGGCCCATGCCCGGGCGCTTGGCCCGGTCCCGGTCACCGGTCGCCCCGAAGACCAGGATCGTCCGCCCGGTGTCGTTTCCGGTGGCGCGCCGTGCCTCGCGGACCGATTCGAGGGCGCGGACCATCCCGTCGGGGTTGTGCGCGAAGTCGACGATCGCGTCCGGGGCGCGGCCGACGACCTCCATGCGCCCGGGCACGGCGGTGGCGAAGGGGCCCTCCCCCACGGGTGCGTCGAGCACCGCGGCGATCCGGTCCCAGTCCGCCGGCGGCCGGGACTCCAACACCATCACGGCGGCCAGGGCCGCATTGGCGACGTTGAACCGCCCGGGCAGTCCGGTGGAGCCGGTGACGTCCCGCCCGGAGGCGGCGTGCCGCAGCGTGAACCGGTGGCCCATGCCCTCCGCGACGAGGTCCGTGACGGTCCAGTCGCCGCTCAGAGGGCGGCCCCCGTGGTCGGCCGCGGGGCCCAGGGCCACGGTCACGACCGGACAACCGGCCTGTGCGGCCATCCTGGTCCCCCACGTCTGCCCGTCGGCGTCGGGCGCATCCGGTCCGCCGTCGAGGGTGATCACGGCACGGTCCGTGCGGCCGGCGTCGAACAGTCCGGCCTTGGCCCGGAAGTAGTCGTCCATGGAACCGTGCAGGTCCAGGTGGTCCTGGGTGAGGTTGGTGAACCCGGCCACCGCGTAGTGCAGTCCCGCGATGCGCCGGTAGCTGACCGAGTGCGAGGACACCTCCATCACCGCCGAGGAGACGTCCTCCTGGCGCATCAGGGCCATCAGGGCGTGCAACTGGGTGGACTCCGGGGTGGTCAGGGTGCTGGGGACCACGCGCTGGCCGGCCCGGATCTCGATCGTCCCGATCATGCCGGTGGTCTCCCCGAGTGCGCCCAGCAGCGCCGTCAGGAAGTAGTTCGTGGTGGTCTTGCCGTTCGTCCCGGTGATCCCGTACAACCGGGGCCCGGCCCCGATGTTGCCGTACACGGCCGCGGCGGCCGGCCCGACGGCGTCGCGCACGTCCTCCACGATGAGCACCGGGATGCCGGCGGCGGAGGCGGCGGCGCAGAGCCGGGCGCCCTGTCGGTCCGTCAGGATGCCCCGGGCACCGGCGGCGACGACCGTCCCGGCGAACTCCGCGCCGTGCCGGGAGGCCCCCGGGACGCCGGCGTAGAGGTCGCCCGGCCGGACCATCCTCGAGTCCATGGTGACACCGGTGGGACCGGGACGGTCCGCGGTGCTGCCGACGACGTCGGCGGGCTGGCCCGCGCGGTCCAGTCCGGCGAGCAGCTCATCCCAGCGCATCGGCTCGATCTCGGCGGGTCGGAAGGCCGCGTCCTGCGCGGCGGGAGAAAGTGGTGTGGTCATCCGGGGTCTACCAGGGTCGTTTCTGGGGCTCGTCGGTGAAGACATCGTAGTGTTGCGGTGCCGCGTCCGAGGGCGGGACGCTGTACTGGTTCAACAGGTAGGACAGGACCTCGGCGGCCGTGTCCTCGACCTCCCAGTTCCGCCAGTTCCCCTGCGGGCGGTGGACGGAGACGGCCACGACGAACCGGGGGTCGTCCAGCGGGGCCACGCCGGTGAAGGAGGTCGTGTAGCCGTTGTAGCCACCGACGCCAGCGGCCTCGCCCGTACCGGTCTTGCCACCCACGCGGTACCCGGGGATCTTGGCCGGCCCGGCGGTCCCCACCTGGACGACGCCCTCCATCATCCGCAGCATCTCCTCCGCCGTCTCCTCGGAGTAGATCCGGGTGCCCTCGGGGTCCGGCTGCACGTGTTCCGAGCCGTCGGGGTCGATGTAGGCGTCGATCAGCTGGGGGCGACGCTGGACCCCGCCGTTGGCGATGGTCTGGAAGACCTGCGCCATGTGCAGCGTGGTCTGGGTGTATCCCTGGCCGAACATCGTGGTGAGCCGCTGACGGCCGTCCCACTGCTCGGGCGGCACCAGGATGCCCTTGTTGCTGCCGGGCAGGCCGATGTCCACGTGTTCGCCGATCCCGAGCTTCTTCATGTACTCGTAGCGGGTCTGGTCGTCGACGCTCTGGGCCACCTGGACCGTGCCGGTGTTGTAGGACCGGGTGAAGATGCCGGCCGTCGTCATCTCGTAGGTGTCGTGGGGCATCGAGTCGTTGATGATCTGCCCGTCGAACTCCTGCTTGTTGGGCACCTCGTAGGCGTCGGTCGGCTCCACGCCGCCGACCTCGAGCGCGGTGGCGAAGGTGGGGACCTTGCCGGTGGAACCGGGCTCGTAGGACTGGGTCAGGGCGGTGGGCCGCCAGAAGAGGCCGTCCGTGGCCGTCGGGTCGGAGGGGTCCACCGTGGTCGAGTCGGCCATGGCCAGAAGCTCACCGGTCCTGGCGTCCATCACCACGATGTTGCCCCACAGGGCGTCGTAGGACTCCGTCTTCGCGGCGATCGCCTCCTGCGCGAACCACTGGACGTCCTGGTCGATGGTCAGCCGAACGTCCTGGCCGTCGACGGCGGGTTCCTCGGAGAACTCCGCGTTCGGGATGCGCACGCCGTCGGCGGAGATCTCGTAGGTGCGCTTGCCGGGTTCGCCGGAGAGCTGCTCGTCCTGGCTCAGCTCCAGGCCCTCGAGCGGGGTGCCGTCCCCCCCGACGAAGCCCAGGATCGAACCGGCCACCGACCCGTTGGGGTAGGTGCGTTCGGTGACGGGCTCGGCCAGCAGGCCCGGGATGCCGAGATCCAGGGCCTGGTCCTTGACCTCCGGCGTGACCCCCTTGGACACGACCTTGTACGGGCGGTCGCCGACCATGCGGGCCTCGAGCTCGGCACGGTCCATGCCCAGGATCCCGGAGAGCCGGTCGAGTGAGTCGGACAGGGACACGTCGACCATCGAGGCGCTCTCGGCGTCCCAGCGCCGGAAGTCCTTCACCAGCCGCTGGTCGGCCACCAGGTCGTAGCGGGCCACCGAGGCCGCCATCACCCGTCCCTGGGAGTCCAGGATGGATCCGCGGTCGGGCGCCACCGTCACGGAGCGCAACCGCTCCTTCATGGCGTCCTGCGCGTTGCCGGAGGCGTCCACCCCCTGGATGAAGACCAGCCGCAGGCCCAGCACCGCCAGAAGGACCAGGGCGATGACCATGCCCAGGCGCAGGCGCCTGCCGGTCACGTCCGTGGCGCTTCGGGCGTCGGATGCCTGGGCCATCTGCTGCAGTCCTTCCTGCCGGTCACCACGGCATGGCCGTCGTCCGGTCGTTCCTCAGTTCCTCGGGAGTGGTTCAGGCCGGAGGCTCTCCGGCGATGCGTCTCAGTCGGCGCTGCCGGCGGCGAACTGCGGAGCGGGAATCGTCCCCCCGTTGAGCTCCCGGGCGGCGCCGGAGGTGGCGCCCTCGGACCGGTCCTGTCCGGCCGCGACCTCCTGATCGGCCCCGGCGTCCTGACCAGCCGCCGTGTCCTGACCAGCCGCCGTGTCCTGTTCGGACTGCACGGGGGCCGGCGCCTCGGATGCCGTCGTCCCGTCCGCTTCGCTCCCCGGCTCGACGCCGGTCTCGCGGGCCTCGGCCTCAGCGGCAGCCCGCTCGCCCGGTCCGACGGGCGCGGCGATCAGGCCGGTCGGCCCGTCCTCGCCCTGGGCGGAGGTGGCGGCGCCGGTGACCCGGCCGGTGGCGAGGTCCACCGCGGCGATGTCCCCCGGCTTCACCATGCCCAGCCGGTCGGCCTCGGCAGCGAGGTTCTGCGGAGCCTCGAGGTGCTCGACCTGCTGGCGCAGCAGCTCGTTCGACTGGGTCAGGTCCAGCTGCTCGCTCTTGAGCCCGACCATGTCGTACTGCCGGTTCGAGACTGTGATGTTGACCACCAGCACGGCCAGCAGCGCAAGGGCCAGGATTCCGACGCACAGGGCGACGAAGCCCCGGCCGGTCCTCCTGACCGGTGCCGGGACGACGGCCAGCGGGGTCCGGGCCCGGTTCTCCTCGCCCGGGGTACCCGCCGGCGCGGCACGGTACTCGGGGCTGATGGTGGGTTGCCAAGGAGCAGCCTGGTCCAGCTGCGGAGCGGTGCTCTCGCGGGCGTGGACGGGCTGCTGCATGGCAGTGCGCTGCTGCGTTGCGGTCATGCTGTGCTCCTTGATGGTCTGATCTTCTCAATAGCGCGCACTTTTGCTGAGGAGGCGCGAGGGTTTTCTTCGATTTCTTTTTCCGTGGGTTTGTCCACGCCCCTAGTCAGGACGCGGACCACCGGTGCGTGGTCCTCCAGTTCGACCGGGAACCCGGGAGGAGCCGTGGAGGTGGACTGTGCCGTGATGGCCTTCTTGGTGATCCGGTCCTCGAGCGAGTGATAGCTCATGACCACGAGCCGCCCGCCCACCGACAGGGCACGCATCGCCGCCGGCAGCATCGCCTCGAGCACGTCGAGCTCCTCGTTGACCTCGATCCGGAGGGCCTGGAACGTGCGCTTGGCGGGATGCCCACCGCTGCGGCCGGCCGCGGCGGGGACGGCCGAACGGATGACCTCCACGAGCCGGCCGGTGGTCTCGAAGGGCGCCTCCTGGCGGGCACGGACGATGGCCGAGGCGATCCTGCCGGCGAACTTCTCCTCGCCCCAGGACCGGATGATCCGGCGCAGGCGGTCCTCGTCGTACTCGTTCACGACGTCGGCGGCGGTGATCCCCCCGGTCGTGTCCATGCGCATGTCCAGCGGCGCGTCGTAGGAGTAGGCGAAACCGCGCTCACGCTCGTCCAGCTGGTACGAGGAGACGCCCAGGTCGAAGAGCATGGCATCGGCCTCGGCGACACCGGCCGAGGCCAGTGCCTCGGCCACACCGTCATAGGTCCCGTGCCAGGTCCGCAACCGGTCACCGGCCCAGGCCAGGCGCTCGGTCGCCAGGCGCAGGGCCTCGGTGTCCCGGTCGATCCCCACGACGACGGCATCCGGGTGTCGCCGGAGGATCGCCTCGGCGTGTCCCCCCATGCCCAGGGTGCCGTCCAGCGCGACGGGGCGGCGCCCGGCGTCGCGGGCAGCGTCGAGTCCCGGGGAGAGCAGGTCCAGGACGCGGTCGCGCATGACGGGAATGTGCCGGTCCTGTGCCGGTCTCTGCTCTTCACCCAAGCCGTGAGTCCCTTTCCACGCTCGACCTCGTCCGGTTCCGCTGGTCCCCGTCCGGCTCGCGACGGCAGAGGACCCCATTAAGTGACAGGCGGACCCTTGGATCAGATCCCCATCCGCACGTCTTCCGTGCCTGGCCCGGGGGAAGTCGGGTCAGGGCCGGAATCGCTCACCGGTTCCGTGCCCGGCCCGGGGGAAGTCGGGTCAGGTCCGGCCTGGGGCGGCTGGAGGTCTCATGCAAGAATCCGCGCTGTTCGGTTGTGTGCGACCCCTGCCGCCGAAGGACGGAGGGGCCGGCCGGTCAGAAGATCCCCGGGAGGACTTCCTCATCGGTCTCCGAGAAGGCGTTCTCCTGGTCCTCCAAGTAGGAGTTCCAGGCCTCGGCATCCCAGATCTCGGCTCGCGTACCGGCTCCGATGACCGCCACGTCCCGGTCCAGTCCCGCATAACTGCGCAGCGGTCCTGGGATGGTGATCCGCCCCTGCTTGTCCGGAACCTCGTCAGAGGCCCCTGACAGGAAGACACGGATGTAGTCCCTGGCCTGGCGTGAGGACAGCGGAGCCGACCTCATCTGCTCGTGAACCCTCTCGAACTCGCGAGCACTGAAGACGTAGATGCACCGTTCCTGTCCCCGGGTGAGGACCAGACCGTCGGCTAGCTCCTCGCGGAACTTCGCCGGGAGGATCAGACGGGCCTTCTCGTCCAGCCGAGGCGTGTAGGTCCCCAAGAACATGGAGCACCGCCTTTGCCGTCCGAAAGGGCCGCTTGAGCCTCCCTCAACACCACCATCCTCTGATGCCCTCCACTTTACCCCACTACCCTCCACCGTCAAGCCACGCGCCGCCCCCACCACCGCGCGAAATGGCCTCTGACCTGCGCTGATGTGGCGTGGGGTTCACCCAGAGTCGTCGCGGGGCGAACGTCGGCCACCCCCGCTCCAGGGCCACTCAGGGGCCGGTGATCCCGCCGGAATGACCGGGGTGGAGGGATGTGGGGCGGCCCGGTGGAGGGATGTGGGGCGGCCCGGTGGAGGGATGTGGGGCGGCCCGGTGGAGGAAGGCAGGACAACGAGAGGACCCCGCCGCGATGCGGCGGGGTCCCGGGGTGGATCAGTCGTGACGGGCTGCTGCCACCGTCACGGGTCCTGATGGCGGCGCTGCTCCCAGCGCTGCTCGAGTCCGTCCATGAAGGCAGAGTTCTTCTTGGCCGATGCCGTCCCGGACGCCCGGCCCGTTGAACCGGCCTTGGTCCGCGCCGTGCCGACGTAGACGCCCACGGCCATCAGGACGAAGCCGATGATGCCCAGCCAGATCGCCTGCTGGGAGATTCCCCAGAGCATGACTCCGAGGCCGACCGCCGCAGCCACCGCTCCGGCGACCAGTCGCGAGGTCGAGAACCGAGAGGTCCCCGTCTCACTCATGCTCGTGGCAAAGTGCGGGTCCTCGGCGTTCAGCTGTTGCTCCAGCTGCTCCAGGAGCTTCTGCTCCCGCTCAGACAACGGCATCGCTGCCTCCTCCTCCAGCCACGAATTTCGTAGTACTAGCATAGGGCCCGGGCCGCACGCCACGCCATATCGGCAACGCCGGTCGACCCGCTCGGACCGGACTTTTCCGCGATCAGCGTAGGCGCGGGCGCCGGGGTGCCGGTCGGCCGTCCACGAGGGTCGCCGGCCGCAGTGCCGCGGAGGGGAATTTGCGCCGGATGTCGTCCGCGACGCGGTCCGCCTCGGACCAGTCCGCCTCTGACCCCTCGTCCTCCCAGGGAAGAGCGTCCTGCACGGCGTCGCCGGCGCCGCTGAGGCGCTCGGCGCGAAGGCCCACCAGCCGGGCCGGGTGCCGCCGTGCATCCAGCAGTTCCGCCAGCAGCTCCTCGGCCGCCTCGGCCAGGGGTCCGGCCGAGTCCACCGGCACCGCCAGGGAGCGGGACCTGTTCCGCACGGTCAGGTCAGGAGCCTTGAGCTTGACGGAGATCGCCCCGGCACGGACCCCGGCCCGGCGGAGCCGGAAGGCGCATTCGTGGGAGAGCGCCACGAGGATCCTGTGCAACTCCTCCCGGTCCGTCACGTCCACGTCGAACGTCCGCTCCACCCCCAGGGACTTGGCCTCCCGTTCGGGCACCACCGCCCGGTGGTCGATACCGCGGGCCAGATCGACCAGGGCCGGCCCATTGGACCCGAGCCAGCGTTGCATGCGTCGGGGCGACTGGGCGGCGATGTCACCGACGGTCTCCAGGCCGGCCTCGACGAGCCTGCGCTGCAGCACGGGGCCCACACCCCAGAGCGCCGAGACCGGCAGCGGGTCCAGGAACGCCCGGGTCTGCGCACCGGGAACCACGCCGAGCCCGTCCGGCTTGGCGCGGGTCGAGGCGATCTTGGCCACGGACTTGGTGGTGGCCGCACCCACGGTGCACGGCAACCCCGTCCGTTCCCGGACGCGCTCACGGATCAGGGCGCCGATCCGGGCCGGCGGGCCGAGCCGGCGTCGGGCCCCGGAGACATCGAGGAAGGCCTCGTCGATACTGAGCTGCTCCATCACCGGGGTGAACGATCCCAGGATGTCCATCACCTGACGGGACGCGGCGGTGTACCCCTCGTGCCGTGGTTCCACCACCGCGACCCCCGGGCAGAGCGCGAGGGCGTGCGCCAGCGGCATCGCCGAGCGCACGCCACTGCGCCGTGCCTCGTACGAGGCGGAGAGCACCACGGAACGCCCGCCCCGGTGGGCCACGAGGGCTGGCCGGCCCCTGAGCTCCGGGCGTTCGAGCAACTCGACGGAGAGGAAGAAGGCGTCCATGTCCACGTGGAGGATGACGGCATCCCAGGATGGATCCTGGGCCGCCGGCGGTGGTCCCCCGGCGGAATAGCGTTCATCCATGGCTCCAGCCTAGGCCGATGTCCCGACGGTAGGCTGGAGGACGTGCCATCCTCAGCCCCCGCATCCCCCTGTCAGGACCGCCTCCCGGAGGAGGCCTTCGTCGAGGCGGTGGACCGCCGGATGTCCGCACTGCTCGCCGACTACCGGCGCAGCGCCGAGGAGATCTCGACGTCGGCCGCCCCCCTGGTCGAGGCCATCGCCGGCCTGGTGCGCGGCGGCAAGCGCGTGCGGGCCATCCTCGCCTGGTGGGGATGGCGCGGCGCCGGTGGCGCCGTGGACGACCAGCGGATCATCGACGCCGCGGTGGGCCTGGAGCTGTTCCAGGCCGCGGCGCTGATCCACGACGACATCCTCGACCGGTCCGATACGCGCCGCGGGGAACCCAGCATCCACCGGGCCTTCGCCGCCCGTCACCAGCAGGCGGGATGGCGTCAGGACCCCGAGCACTTCGGGACGTCCGCCGCGATCCTGACCGGGGACCTGTGCCTGGCCCTGAGCGAGGAGGTGTTCGCCCACGCGGCGGATGCCACGGAATCGCCGGCCGCCGGAAGGACCATGTTCAACCGGATGCGCTTCGAGGTGATGGCCGGCCAGTACCTCGATGTCCTCGACGAGGTCGAGGTGCCCGGACAGGATCCTGCTGAGGCACTGGCCCGTGCGCGCACCGTCCTGCGGTACAAGTCCGCCCGGTACTCGGTGGTGCACCCACTCAACCTCGGCGGGGTGCTGGCGGACACGGACGGCGCACCCCTGACCTACTACGAGGCGTTCTCCCTCCCCCTGGGTGAGGCCTTCCAGCTGCAGGACGACCTGCTGGGCGTGTTCGGCGATCCCGAGGTCACCGGGAAACCGGCCGGGGACGACCTGAGGGAGGGCAAGCGCACCGAGCTGGTGGCCCACGCCCTCTCCCTGCTGCCTCCGGGCCAGGCGAAGATCCTGGAGAATTCGTTGGGTGATCCGGACCTCACGCCCGAGTCAGTGGCGCGGCTCCAGTCGCTGCTGACCGAGTGCGGGGCCAGGGCCCGGGTCGAGGACGAGGTCGCCACGCTGGGCGACCAGGCCCTGCGCGCCCTGGACGAGATGACGGTGGACCATGCGGTGCGGGACGGGCTCGCCCGTCTGGCGCACCGCATCCTGCGGCATGGCCGCTAGGACGGCCCGCTACCAGGCCAGCGCCTGCGCGCGGCGCCGGATCTCGGTCTTGCGCCCCTCGCGCAGCGCGTCCACCGGACGGCCGGGAAGCGAGTCGTCGGCGGTGAACAACCAGCGGATGGCCTGGTCCTCGCTGAAGCCCGCGTCCTTCAGCACGGAGACGGTCCCCCGCAGCGCCTCCAGGGGGCCGTCCTCCTGCACGAACAGGGCGGGCACGGCCCGATAGGCGTTCTCCCCGATGCGGGAGGCCAGCAGGCGGCCGTCATTGACCATGTTGTGCACCCGGGTCACGGGGATGCCCCAGCGCTCGGCCAGGTCAGGGAAGGGAACCCACTCTCCGACCAGGTCTTCCAGGGGCTGTTCCGATGACGGGTTCTTGTGGTGGTCCGTTGTAGTCACCGCTCCAGAGTAGCGATCGGCGGGAATTCTCTGAAAGCCCTTGACATGCGCCGCGGGGCAGCCTGAGGCCACGGAGGACGACACGCCATGGTTACCTTATCGTTACGGTAATGATTACCTTTCGATAAACATCGTCCGGTACGTTGTCGTACGTCACATTCTGATCACAGGCACCATCAGCCAAGGATTGTCACACCAGTCACACTGCCCGCGACATGTCCTTCGGTGCCCCACCGCAGAGGAAATCCATGCCTGAACGCCCGACCGGTACACCGCGCCTGCTGAGGTCCGCCGTGGCCACGTCCACCCTGCCCCTGCTGGTGCTGGGATCAGCGGCCCTGGCGGCCCCCGCGGCTGCCGACGCGCCCCGACAGGCGCTGGCGCCCCGGTCGGCCACGTCCGTCAACATCGAGACGGCCCAGGTGCGACTGTCCTCCACGACGCTGGCCTCCAGCCTGCCGGCAGCATTCGTCGCTCCGACCGGGGCCACCCAGGCGTCCAGGACGGCGGCCACCCACACGGTGAAGGCCGGGGACACCCTCTACGGCATCGCCACCCGCCACGGGATCAGCCTCTCCACCCTGCTCAAGGCCAACGGGCTGTCCTCCGCCGCGATCATCCACCCCGGCCAGACCCTCAAGCTCTCCGGCACCGCCGGCCAGCAGTCCTCCACCTCCCGGGCCTCGGCCGGGACCTACACGGTCAAGGCCGGGGACACCCTCTCCGGCATCGCCACCCGCCACGGGATCAGCCTCTCCACCCTGCTCAAGGCCAACGGG
>NZ_CALMQR010000102.1:0-68573 GCF_937871995.1 uncultured Citricoccus sp.
GGCGGTCGCCGGCCCGCAGCGTGACCGACGGCAGCCGCGCCATGGCGCGCCCGCGCGCCCGACTGCCCCCGCCGCCGTCGTCGTCCCGGACCGGAAACGTGCCGGAGCCGGGCCCGGACTAGATCGAGGAGGACACGTCCCAGAGGTTGATGGTGGACTCCCGTCCGGCCACCCGGTCGATGCGGTCCAGTTCGGCGTCCGTGAAGACGGTGTTCGCCAGCGCGCCGAGGTTCTCGTCCAGCTGCGCCGTGGAGGAGGCCCCGAGCAGCACGGAGCTCACCCCGCCCTCGCGGAGCAGCCAGGCGATGGCCAGCTGGGCCAGGGTCTGGCCGCGCTCGGCGGCCAGACCGGCCAGGGCGCGCACCGTGGCCAGGTTCTCCTCGGTGACGTGACCGGCCAGGGAACCGCGGCCGCCGCTGGGCACGGCACCGGCGTCGTCCAGGTACTTGTCCGTCAGCAGCCCCTGGGCGAGCGGGGTGAAGGCGATCGAGCCCATGCCCTCCCGCGCCAGGGTGTCCAGCAGCGCGTCCTCCACCCAGCGGTTCAGCAGCGAGTAGGCGGGCTGGTGGATGACCAGCGGGGTCCCGAGCTGCCGGGCGACGGCGGCGGCCTGGCGGGTGCGCTCCGCCGAGTACGAGGAGATGCCCACGTAGAGGGCCTTGCCCTGCCGCACGAGGGTGTCCAGGGCGCCGACGGTCTCCTCCACCGGGGTGTGCGGATCCGCGCGGTGCGAGTAGAAGATGTCCACGTACTCCAGGCCCATCCGCTCCAGCGACTCCTCCGCCGAGGCGATGAGGTACTTGCGCGACCCCAGGTTCCCGTACGGCCCGGGCCACATGTCCCAGCCGGCCTTGGACGAGACGATGACCTCGTGCCGGTACGGGGCGAGGTCGCGGCGCATCATCCGCCCGAAGTTCTCCTCCGCGGCGCCGTAGGGCGGACCGTAGTTGTTCGCCAGGTCGAAGTGCGTGATGCCGTGGTCGAAGGCGTGGCGCAGGATCTGCCGCTGGACGTCGAAGGGCCGGTTGTCCCCGAAGTTCCACCACAGTCCCAGGCTGATCGGGGGCAGGTGCAGGCCGCTGGTGCCCACGCGGCGGTACTCCGTGGAGGAGTACCGCTCCGGAGCCGCCACGTAGGGACGGTGACTGTCCGGGATCACAGCGCGCACCCCACCAGCACCGGCTCGGGGTGCAGCCGCACGCCCCAGGCCCGTTCGACGCCGTCCCGCACCGTGCGCGCGACCGCCAGCAGGTCCTCGGTGGAGGCCTCCCCCCGGTTCGTCACGGCCAGCGTGTGCTTGGTGGACAACGACGCGCGGCCGTTCGCCAGGTGCCGCTCCGCCTCCCCCAGCCCGTAGCCCCTGCCGAAGCCGGCGTGCTCGATCAGCCAGGCGGCCGAGAGCTTGACCCGGCCCGGTCCCGCGCCGAATGCCGGAGCGCCCTCCGGCAACCGGGCCCGGACGGCGTCCGGGACGACGGGGTTGGTGAAGAACGACCCGGTGGACCAGGTGTCGTGGTCGGCCGGGTCCAGGACCATGCCCTTGCCCGCGCGGAGGGACAGCACCTCCTGGCGCACGAGGGCCAGGGGCGCCGTCTCCCCCTCCCGCACGCCCAGGGCCCGGGCCAACTGGGCGTAGCGGACCGGGGCGGCGGTTCCCGCGCTCCGGAGCCTGAAGTCCACGGAGAGCACGATCCAGCGCGGGGTGGTCGCCTCCGGATCCTCCAGCAGGGACCTCTTGATCACCGAGTCCCGGTAGCCGAAGCCGAGGTCGGCGTTGGCCAGTTCGACGACCCGGCCGGCCTGCCGGTCCCAGGCGCGGACCGAGACCAGGGCCTGGGAGACGTCCGCCCCGTAGGCGCCCACGTTCTGCACGGGCGTGGCCCCGGCGGACCCGGGGATGCCGGAGAGCGCCTCGAGCCCGGACAGGCCGTGCCCGACGGTCCAGGCCACCGCCCTGTCCCAGTCCTGTCCGGCGGCCATCCGCACGGTGTCGGCCGAGCGCTGCTCGATGCCGGCGAACGCGAGCTGGACCACGGTGCCGGGGAAGCCGGCGTCGGCCATCAGGGTGTTGGAGCCGCCGCCGAGCACGAGCAGCGGGCTCCCGGACTCGTCGGCCAGGCGGATCGCCGAGATGGCGGCGGCCTCGGAGGTGGCGGTGACCCAGTGGTCGGCGGGCCCGCCCACGCGGCTGGTGGTGTGGTCCGCCAGCCTCACGGCTGGTCCACCCGGACCACGGCCTGCGCCTTGGTCAGCACCCGCGCGCCGTCGTTGCCGGGGTCGGTGACGGTCAGGTCGATCCGGGCCGTGCCGGCCTCCGCGTCCACGGCCCCGACCTTGCCGGTGACCTCCAGGGTGGCCCCGCCGTCCTCGGGGACGGGGACCATCTGGGTGAAGCGCGTCTGGTAGTCGAGGATCCGGCCGGGGTCCCCGCACCAGTCGGTGACGAGCTGCACCGCCGCCCCCATGGTCAGCATGCCGTGGGCGATCACGCCGGGCAGCTCCACGGAGCGGGCGGTCGACTCGGACCAGTGGATCGGGTTGAAGTCCCCGGAGGCACCGGCGTAGCGGACCAGGTCCGCGCGGTCGAGGCGGATGGTGGTCGAGCCGATCGAGTCGCCCTTCTGCATGCTCATTCCTCTCCGCGGACCAGCAGGGTGGACCGCACGGTGCTGACCGGTTCCCCGGCCGTGGTGGCGATGTCCGCGCGCGTGGTGACCATCGAGTGCCCGCCCAGGGACTTGACCGTCTCCACGGTGGCGGTGGCGACCAGTTCGTCACCGGCCACGATCGGCCGGTGGTGGGTGAAGCGCTCGTCCGCGTGGACCACCCGGGAGAAGTCGATGCCGGAGTCCGGGTCCTGGACGACGGCCTGCTCTGCGCGCTGGGCCAGGACCACCGCGAAGGTGGGCGGGGCCACCAGGTCCGCGTGGCCGAGCGCGCGGGCCGCCTCGAGGTCGGAGTGGGCCGGGTGACCGGCCTTGACGGCCGCGGCGAACTCGCGGATCTTCTCCCGCCCCACGGCGTAGGGCTGGGTCGGCGGATAGCTCCGCCCCTGCAGGTCCGGGTTCACGCTCACGGGTCGGTCCTCCTGGTGACGGGGTGGTCGGCGGCCGCTGTCCAGACTACCCGCGCCCGGACACGACGTGACGCCACCCCCCCGAGGGGGATGGCGTCACGTACTCGTGCCGGAAGGGGTCAGCCGAACGCGTGGTAGCGCTGCATGAAGGCCGAGATCTCCCCGCGGGTGATCGGATCGGACTGGTTGAAGTTGCCCTGGGTGTCCCCGACGGTGATGCCCTTCGAGGCCAGCCAGGTGATCGCGTCGTAGTTCGCGCCGCCCGGGTTGAGGTCCTCGAACGGCGAGGTCTCCGGGGAGACGTGCCGACGGGGCTCGTCCCAGCGGTACAGGAACGCGGCGAACTCACCACGGGTGACCGCCCGGGAGGTCTTGAAGGTGCCGTCGGCGTAGCCGGCGGTGACCTCCTCGGCGGACGCCCAGGTGATCGAGGCGTAGTACGCACCACCGGCATTGACGTCGCTGAACGGCGACTCGTCCGGCGACTCGAAGTCCTCCGGATCGATGTACCGGTACAGGAAGGCCGTGGTCTCCCCACGGGTCACGTTCTGGTTCTTCCGGAACGTGTTGTCCGTGTAGCCGACGGAGATGTCATGACGGGCCATCCACCGCACCGGCGTGAAGAACGCCGACCCGCGAGGGTTGTCCGTGAAGTTCCCGCTATGACGATCCGGCTCCGGCGGGGTGTCCCCCGGATCGGTGGTGCTGGCGAAGCCCGGGGCGGCCATGGCGCCGGCCAGGACTGCCGTGAGGCCGATGGCGACTGCCCCAGAAAGGCGACGGTGGTTTTTCATGAGACGACCCTTCGCTGAGATGGTACTGACGCCGTCATTCCATCCCTCCGCATCCCACCGTGTCAAGCGTCACATTGCGCCGACTTGCAGGTTTCCGATAACATTCGCGCACTGCGGCACCCCCGTGGCCCGGATGGCCTCCTCCGGGCCATGGGGCGCTGCCACGGGCCGCGTCCGTCCCGTTGAACGTGTCCCGCTCGACGGTCGCCGGGTGTCCTCGTCGACGGCGGTGACCCCGCCCGGGCCGGTCCGGGTGAGGGCCTCCCCGCGGCCACTGCGCCAGGGCGTGCGGGACCGGACGGTCACCGGTGGCGGCGGCGGGCGTCCCGGATCCGCAGGACCTGGGCGGCCAGGTGCGTGATGAGGCCGGCGCCGATCAGCCCGATCGCGCCCCACTGCAGGGGCGTGAGGGTGAGGGCTCCCCCGAGGACGGAGAGCAGGATGCCGGACAGGATGAGCCCGGTGCCGGTCAGCAGCGTGATGCGGTAGGCCCTCGAGCCGTTCTCCCAGGGATTGAACACCCCTCCACGGTAGCGCGGTACCGGCTGACCACGAGGTCCGCGAGCTCCACCGGCACCGGTCCCGACTCCCCGAGCAACGGGGCCGTGGTGGCCGCCGCTCCGGCCGCGGCGGCCTCGGCGACCAGCCGGGACTGGAAGTACCCCGGCGCCAGCAGGTAGCTCAGCACCAGCACCGGCCGGGCGGGGTCCTGGCGGCAGGCGGTCCCGACGGCGGTGGCGACCCCCGGCCGCGCGGCCGAGAGGTAGGCGTCGGTCACCTCGGTGCCCAGCCGGGCGGCCACCCGCGCGGCGACGGCACGGCAGTCGGCGACCGCACCGGCGTCGGTGGATCCGGCCGCGGCCAGCACCACCCGGTGGTGACCGCGCACGAACCCGGAGCCCAGCGCCCGCCGCGCCAGCACCTCCACCAGCCGCTCGTCCGGGCCCAGCGCGCCGGCCACCGGGAGCCCGCCGGCGGCCTCGCGCAGGTCCACCTTCACGTGATACCCCGCGGAGAGCAGCACCGGTACGACGACGGCGGCCCGGCCCGGCGGAAGGGCCGCCACCACCTCCCCGACCGGCGGTGACTGCACGTCCACGTGGGTCAGCAGGACCTCCGCCGGGGTCCGCGTCCGCACGGCCCGGGCCAGCGCGGTGATCCGTTCCTGCCCTGCGGGGTCGGCCGTGCCGTGGGAGACGGCGATGAGGGCCGGCCGGTCCCTCACGCGGCGCGCACCTCGACGATCCGGTCGCGGACCCGCACCGGGAAGGTGGCGAGCCGCAGGGCCGGGTCGGTGAGGCACTGGCCCGTGGCGAGGTCGTACACCTGCTTGTGCAGGGGCGAGGCCAGGGTGGGCCGGCCCTGCCGGGAGCCGACGATCCCGCGGGCCATGACGGGGGCGTTCGCGTACGGGTCCCAGTGCGAGACGGCGAGGACCTCGTCGGAGGGCAGCCGCACGACGGCGAGCTGCTCCCCCGCAACGAGGGCGGCCTCGGCCCACAGCGGCTCGAGCCGGTCGAGGGGACACACCGGGTGCCAGGCGGCGGCCGGCTCGGATGCCGTGGCGGTGCCGGTGACGGCGTGCGGGGCGGACGCTGGGTGGGTCGCGGTGAGGGTCATGGATCCACCGTAGGAAACGCGTGTTTCCAGGGGGTCACCCGTGATGTTTCGCCCGTGCAACGGTGTCCTCTCCTCCGCGGCCGCCGCCTGGTGAGGGGGGCGTCACCCAGCCGTTACACCGGGGACACGGTGGGGAAACGGCCCCCTCATAGCGTGGTGATCCTTCGATGCGAGGGGATGGACCCATGACTGTGCGACCGATCCGATCGACGAACCGGACCGTGGCGGTGGTCGGTGGCGGCCCCGCCGCCCACCGGCTGGTGGAGGCCCTGCTGGCCCGCGGTGATGACCTGCGGGTGTCCCTGTTCACCGAGGAGCCACGGGCCCCCTATGACCGCGTGGCCCTCTCCCGGCGCTTCCTGGACGCCACCGACGACCTGCCCCTGGGCTCCGGCTCCGGCCCCTGGGACGACCCGAGGGTGAGCCTGCGCACCGGATGCCGGGTCACCGCCATCGATCCCGCCGCGCGGTCGCTGACGACGGCGGACGGGAGCACCCTGGGCTGGGACGACCTGGTCCTGGCCACCGGCAGCGACGCCGCACGCCCGGCGATCCCCGGGGCCGGGGACCTGGAGGTCTACCGGACCATCGACGACGTCGACCGGTTGCGCGGCCGGGTGGCGGAGCTCGCCACCCGGCTGGGGCGCCCGCCGCAGACCGCCGTGATCGGCGGCGGCCTGCTGGGCCTGGAGGCCGCCGGCGGGCTGAGGGCCCTGGGCGCGGACGTCACCGTGGTCCATTCCCGCCCCTGGGTCATGAACGCGCAGCTGGACGAGTTCGGCGGCCGCACCCTCAACCGCCTGCTGCGCGACCAGGGGTACGTCCTGCGGCTCGGCGAGCGCCCCAGCGCGCTGGAGGGTGGCTGGCTGCGCTTCCCCTCCGGCGAGGGCCTTCCGGTGGACCTGGTGGTCGCGGCCACGGGCATCACCGCCCGCGATGAGCTCGGTGCCGGCGTGCTGCAGATCGGTCCCCGCGGCGGGTTCGTCATCGACGAGACCTGTGCGACGTCGGCCCCGCATGTCTGGGCGATCGGCGAGGCCGCCAGCTTCGGGGGCGAGTGCATGGGGCTGGTGGCTCCGGCCAACACGATGGCCGAGGTGGTCGCCGACCGGCTGTGCGGCGGTTCCGGGACCTTCCCCGGCTTCGACACCGCCGCCAAGCTCAAGCTCGCCGGGCTGGACGTGGCCAGCTTCGGGGACGGCCTCGCCGCAGCCCCCGGCGCCCTGGAGGTCGTGTACGCCGATCCCACCGGCGGGGTCTACCAGAAGCTCGTCGTCTCCGAGGACGCGCGCACCCTGCTCGGCGGGGTCTTCGTGGGCGATGCGGGCCCCTACGCGGCGCTGCGCCCCATGCTCGGACGTGAGCTGCCCGGGGAGGCCGGGGCGTTCCTCTCCGCGGCCGGCAACGGCGCCCCGCCGGACCTGGCGCTGCCGGACGAGGCCCAGGTCTGCTCCTGCCGTGACGTCAGCGCCGGGGACCTGCGCCGGGCCGTGTGCGGTGGCTGTCCGGACCTCGCCGGGCTCAAGGCCTGCACCGGGGTGGGGACCCAGTGCGGCTCCTGCCTGCCGGCGGCCCAGAAGGTCATGGAGCGGCAACTGGTCGAGCTGGGGGTGGAGGTCTCCACCGCGCTGTGCGAGCACTTCGCCCTGTCCCGGTCCGGACTGTTCGAGGCCGTGCGGTCCACCCGGCTGACCACCTTCGGCGAGATCGTCACCCGCTTCGGCACGCCCGCGGACCCGGCCGTGAACCTCGGTTGCGACATCTGCAAGCCCGTGGCGGCCTCCGTGCTGGCCACCCTGCACGGCGAGTACATCCTCGACGGGGACCGCGGCGGACTGCAGGACACCAACGACCGTGCGCTGGCGAACCTGCAGAAGGACGGCACCTACTCGGTGGTCCCCCGCATCCCGGCCGGCGAGATCACCCCGGAGAAGCTCGCGGTGATCGCGGAGGTGGCCCGGGACTACGGGCTGTACACCAAGATCACGGGTGCTCAGCGGATCGACCTGTTCGGGGCGACCCTGGAGCAGCTGCCCCCGATCTGGCGGCGTCTCGTGGACGCCGGCTTCGAGTCCGGCCAGGCCTACGGCAAGGCCCTGCGCAACGTGAAGTCCTGCGTGGGCTCCACGTGGTGCCGCTACGGGGTGCAGGACTCCGTGGCCATGGCCGTCCGGCTCGAGGAGCGCTACCGGGGGCTGCGCAGCCCCCACAAGATGAAGTTCGGCGTCTCCGGGTGTGCCCGGGAGTGCGCCGAGGCCCGCGGCAAGGACGTGGGCGTGATCGCCACCTCCGAAGGCTGGAACCTCTACGTGGGCGGCAACGGAGGAGCCACCCCGGCCCACGCGGTACTGCTCGCCAAGGACCTCGACGACGAGACGTTGCTGCGGTACATCGACCGGTACGTCGTCTACTACATCCGCACCGCCGAGCGCCTGCAGCGCACGGCCCGGTGGATGGAGGAGCTGCCCGGCGGGATCGACCACGTGCAGGACGTGGTGGTGCATGACTCCCTCGGGATCGCCGCGGACCTGGAACGGGTGGTCGCCGACCACCTGGAGACCTACCGGGACGAGTGGGCCGCGACCCTCGAGGACCCCGAACGGTTACGCCGGTTCCGTACGTTCGTCAACGCCCCGGCCGGGTCGGCAGAGCCGGCCGGGGCGGGCTCCGTGGTCCTGTCGGGACCGCGCATCCCCGTGCGGGGTGAACGGTGACCGGGGCGGTGCCGGCACCGGGCTCGGTCACGCTCATCGGTGCCGGCCCCGGGGCGGCCGACCTGCTGACGGTGCGCGCGCTGCGCGTGCTGTCCCACGCCGACGTCGTGTACTACGACCGGCTCGCCCCCACGGACGACCTGGCCGCGTGGGCGCCGCACGCCCACCTGGTCGACGTCGGCAAGCAGCCCGGGCACCACAGGGTCCCCCAGGCGGAGATCAACCGGCTGATCGTGGCCTCGGCCCTGGCCGGGCTGCGCGTGGCCCGGCTCAAGGGCGGGGACCCGTTCGTCTTCGGCCGCGGCAGTGAGGAGGTGGCCGCCTGCGAGGAGGCCGGGGTCCCGGTGACCGTGGTCCCGGGCATCACCTCCGCGGTGGCCGTCCCGGCCGCGGCGGGGATCCCCGTCACCGCGCGCGGTCTGAGCAAGGCGTTCACCGTGATCTCCGGCCACGACCCGCTCTCCGAGCTGGAACTGTCCGGACTGGCGCGACTGGGCGGGACCGCCGTCGTCCTCATGGGCATGGCCACTCTCGGCCATACCGCCATCGGGCTGATGCGCCACGGCGTGGACCCCCGGATGCCGGTGGGGATCGTGGAGCGCGGGTGCACCGAGCGGCAGCGGGTCTGCATCGCCCCGCTCGCGGAGATCCTCACCGCCTCCGCCGTCCAGGGCATGCGCTCCCCCGCGGTCCTCGTGATCGGGGAGGTCGTGCGGCTGGCGCCCGGGGCCGATGAGCGGTTGCGGGAGCTGGCCGGGGTGGCGGGGACCGCATGAGCGACCTGCCCCCGGCGCTGCCCCAGACCCTGGCCGGGTTCCGCATCGGCGTGACCTCGGACCGGCGCAGCGACGAGCTCATCTGCGCCTTCCAGCGCCGCGGCGCCGAGGTGATGCACGCCCCGGCGCTGCGCATCGCCCCCCTGACGGAGTCCGTCACCCTGCACCGGGACACGCGCCGGGTCATCGACGCCCTGCCGGACTACGCCGTCATCACCACGGCCTACGGGATGCGCCGCTGGACGGAGGCCGCCGACGCCTACGGGCTCGGCCCCGAGCTCCACCGCGCCCTGGAGGCCGCCTCGATCCTCGTCCGCGGGCCCAAGGCCCGCGGTGCCGTCCGGGCCGCCGGACTGGAGGACGTCGGCGCACCGCAGGACGAGCGCACGGCCTCGCTCGTGGACCTGCTGCTCACCCGGAACCTCCGGGGACGGACCGTGGCCTTCCAGCTGCACGGCATGCTCGACCACCAGCAGGTCTCCCGCCTCGAGAAGGCCGGGGCCCGGGTGCTGACCGTGATGCCGTACACGTGGGCGCGTCCGGCCCAGGACTCGGACCTGCTGCGGATGATCGACGCCGCCATCGACCGCCAGCTCGACGTGCTCACCTTCACGGCCGCCCCCGCGGTCGAGGCCTTCCTCGCCGTCGCCCAGCAGTACGGGCGCCTGGAGCCCCTCCTGGAGGCGCTGCGCGCGGACGTGGCGACGGCCGTCGTCGGGACCGTGACCGCCGGGCCGCTGCACGAGGCCGGGCTGCGTCCGCTGGTCCCCTCCCGCTGGCGCCTGGGGGCCATGATCCGGCTGGTGTGCGAACACCTGGAACAGCAGGGGGTCCTCCGCGTGGACACCCGCGTGGGCCCCCTGGAGATCCGCGGTGACCAGGTGCACTTCACCGAGCGGCCGGCCGGCCCCGTGCGGCTTCCACCCGGCCCGCTCGCGCTGCTGCGCGAACTCGCGGACGCGCGGGGCGCCGTGCTGACCCGCGCCCACCTCGTCGCGACCCTGCGCCAGTGCGAGTCCGAGCACGCCCTGGAGATGCTCGTCTGGCGCCTGCGCCGGCAGCTGCCGGTCGCGGGCGTCGTCAGCACCGTCGTCAAACGAGGCTATCGACTGGCGGTCTAGCCAGCATCTCCTCGATCCGCCCGCGGCAGGTCCCGCAACCGGTACCGGCCCCGCAGCGGTCCCCGACCTCGTCCACCGTCGCGCAGCCGGCCACGGCGTCCCCGACCTGGCCGGCGGTGGCACCCGAGCACCGGCAGAGCACGTCCTCCGGTCCCAGGGCGCGGTCCCCCGCGGCGTGTTCCAGGGCCAGCAGCGCGGACCGGTCCGCCGCGGGCAGGACACCGGTCAGGGCATGACGGGACAGCTCCGCCGCGGACCGGGGCAGTCCGATCGCCACGAACCCGAGCATCCGCTCCCCGTCGGTGACGATGCGCAGGTACTGCCCGGCCCCCGGGTCCGCCCACGTGGAGACGCTCGGCCCGTCCGGGTCCCAGGGGTCCGCGTCCGGGTCCCCGGCGCAGGCCACGGACAACGAGTGCGACTTCACGACGAGCGGATCCAGCCGGTGCGGGGACGCCTCGGGGCCGGGCACCGGCCGTCCGGCGGCATCGAGCTCGACGGCGGCCGGACAGCCGAGGTCCTCGCGCAGGGCGAGGGCGGTGGCCCGGGCCTGGTCCCAGCCGGGGCCGATGAGCCCGCTCGGCCGGGCACCCGACGGCGCGGCGCAGTCACCGATGGCGAAGACGGCCGGGTCGTCGGGGCACCGTCCGTCACCGTCCACGACCACCCCGCCGCGGGGCAGGGTGTCGAGTCCGGCGTCGGCGGCGAGCCGGTCCCGGGCCCGGACGCCCGTGCAGGCCACGAGCAGCGCCGCGGGGATCCGCCGCCCCTGGGTGGTGCGGAGGCCCACGAGGTGGGGGACGCCGTCCGCGGCGGTGGCCCGGTCCTCGGCGCGGGCGCTGACCTCGAGCTCCTGGACCCCGCAGTCCGGCCGGACCTGCACCCCGGCCCCGGTGAGCTGGCGCAACAACAGGCGGCCGGCATCGGGGTCCAATTGGCGCCCCAGGGGCAGGTGTCCGCGGTGCAGCAGGGTGACGGGGGCGCCCACCTCGGCGAGCGCCAGGGCCGCCTCCACGCCCAGGACCCCGCCACCGAGCACCACGACGGGCCTGCCGGCGCGCACGGCCCGGCCCAGCTGCTCGGCCTCGGACATCTCGCGCAGCGCCATGACGCCGACCGGCCGCTGGCCCGCCGAGGCCGCGACCGAGATGCCCCGGCCCACGGTGCCGGACACCGGGAAGTCCGGGATGACCGCCTCGGCGCCCGTGGCCAGGACCAGGCGGTCGTAGCCGAGCGTGGTCTCGTCCAGGCCACCCCGGCCGAGTCGCACCGTCCGCCGGGCCCGGTCGAGGCCCGTCACGGTGGTCCCGGTCCGGATCCCGACGCCGATCGCCGCAAGCTCCCCCGGATCCAGCATGGACAGGTCCCCGCCCCGGATGCGCCCGCTGGCCACGTCCCCCAGGCGGATCCGCTGGTAGGCCGGGACCGGTTCGGCCCCCAGGACGGTCATGCGCACGGCACCGGACTCCAGTGCCGGGCGCAGTTCCTGGACCAGCCGGGCCGCCACGGGCCCGCACCCCACGACCACCACGTGACTACTCATGGCCTGACCCCGCAGCGGGCTGGCGGACCGGGTGGAGGGTCACCGGGGTGTTCTTGAACTCCGGCATCTGGCTGTGCGGGTCCAGCAGTCCGGCCGTCAGCCGGTTGGCCGTGCCCTGACCGGTGAAGTGGAAGGGGACGAACACGGTGTCCGTGCGCAGGCCGGCGTCGAGCACCACGCGGGCCCGGAGGGTCCCGGCGGCACTGCGCAGCTCGGCCGGGGCGCCGTCCTCGAGGGCCAGCCGGCCGGCCGTGGCCGGGTGCACGCTGACGGTGGCCTCGGGGTGGACGGCCAGCAGGGCCGGTACCCGCCGGGTCTGGGTGCCGGACTGGTAGTGCTCCATGAGCCGTCCGGTGGTGAGCGTCAGCCCCTGGGAGGAGGCCGGTTGCGGCGCACGGACGTGGATCGCCCCGAGGTGGGCCCTGCCGTCGGCATGGCCGAAGCGCTCGGCGAAGACCCGGGGCGTTCCGACCACCGGTTCCCCGCTGACGGTCACCTCCTGGGGGCCGGTGCCGGTGAGGGGTTCGGTGAGGGGCCAGTACGGGGCCACCTCGCCGATCCGTTCCCACGCCAGCGCCGAGTAGTCGGCCCGGCTTCCGGCCGTCGCGCGGCGGATCTCGGCATAGGCCTCGGCGGGTTCGTCGGGCAGCGGGACCTCACTGCCGAGGCGGCGGGCGATCTCGGCCAGGATCCAGAGCTCCGAACGGGCCCCGGGCGGACCATCGACGGCCTTGCGGCGGCGCAGGACCCGGCCCTCGAGGTTGGTCATGGTCCCGTCCTCCTCGGCCCACTGGAGGACCGGCAGGACCACGTCGGCCAGCCCGGCGGTCTCGGAGAGGAAGAAGTCGCAGACCACGAGCAGCTCCAGCGCCCGCAGGCCGGCCTCCACGCGAGTGGCGTCCGGGGCGGAGACGACGACGTTGGCACCGTGCACGAGCAGCCCCCGGACGCCCTGGGGCGTTCCAAGGGTGTGCAGCAGCTGGGTCGCCGGCAGGCCGGGACCTGGCAGCGACGCGGCGGTGGTCCCCCACTGACGTGCCACGGCCTCGCGGTCGGCCGGGTCCGTGATGGACCGCAGGCCGGGCAGCTGGTCCGCCTTCTGGCCCATCTCCCGGCCCCCCTGGCCGTTGCCCTGGCCGGTGAGGGTGCCGTAACCGCCGCCTCGCGTCCCCGGCAGGCCGAGGAGCAGCGCCAGGCTGATGGCCGCGCGCGCGGTGTCCGTTCCGTCGCGGTGCTGCTCCACGCCCCGCCCGGTGAGGATGAAGACCGGGTCCCCGCCGGCCCTGGCGGCCCGGGCCGCGGCGGCCAGGTGCCGCGCCAGCCACCGGATGCGCCCGGCCGACACCCCGGTCACCGTCTGGGCGCGCTCCGGCCACCAGTCCCCCACGGACCGGCGGAAGGCGGCCAGTCCCGTGGTCCGGCGATGGAGGTAGTCCCCGTCCTCCAGGCCCTCGGCGAGGATCACGTGGGCCACCGACAGCAGCAGGGGCAGGTCACCGCCCGGGGCCGGGGCGATGTGGTGCCCGCAGCCCTCCGCCGTCAGCTGCGCGGTGCTGGAGCGTCGCGGGTCCACGACGATCAGCCCGCCCCGGTCGCGGGCGCTCTCCAGGTGCTGGACGAAGGGCGGCATGGTGTCCGCCACGTTGGAGCCCAGCAGCAGCACGGTGCAGGCGTCGTCCAGGTCGGTCAGGGGGAAGGGCAGTCCGCGGTCGAGTCCCAGGACCTCGGTGGAGGCCTTGGCGGCGGAGGCCATGCAGAACCGGCCGTTGTAGTCGATCCGCGAGGTGCGCAGGGCGGTCCGGGCGAACTTGCCCAGGATGTAGGCCTTCTCGTTCGTCAGCGAGCCGGACCCGAAGACCCCGACGGCATCCGGGCCGTGGGTGCCCTGCAGCGCGGCGATGCGGGTGGCCACCCGGCCGAGGGCCTCGTCCCAGGAGGCCTCCCGGAGGGGGCCGCCCTGGGTGTCCCGGAGCAGCGGGGTGCTCAGGCGGTCGGGGCGGTCCCCCAGCAGCGCGGCGGCGGTGGCCCCCTTGCGGCAGAGCCGGCCGCGGTTGGTGGGGAACTCCGCACCCGCCACCGCCACGGACGGAGCCCCGGGACCGGCCGCGTCGACGGTGAGGGTCATCGAGCACTGCAGGGCGCAGTAGGGGCAGTGCGTGGTGGTCCGGACCGGTTCAGACATGGGCTCGGGCCAGCATCGAGCCGGGGCGGCGGTAGACGAGGTAGGTGAAGGCCGCCAGGACGAGGTAGGCGGCCGCGAGGGCCCAGAAGGCGGCGTCGAAGGACCCGTGGGCGCTGTGGGAGGCCCGCAGGACCTGGGGGATCATGAATCCGCCGAAGCCCCCGACGGCACCGATCAGGCCCAGGGCCGCGGAGGACTTGCGCTCATGCCCGACCGGGTCGTCCGCCCGGACGGTCAGGCGGAAGACGAGTGGGATCATCCGGTAGCTGGAGCCGTTGGCGATCCCCGTGAGGGTGAACAGGGCCAGGAACAGTCCGAGGTAGAGCCAGAAGTTCTGCCAGGGCAGCGTGAGCACCACGCCGGCGGTGACCGCGGCCATCGCGAGGAAGCAGGCCAGGGTGACGGTGGCCCCGCCCCGCCGATCGGCCAGCCTGCCGCCGAAGGGGCGGGCGAGCGAGCCCACGAGGGGACCGAGGAACGCCATCGAGATCACCGCGCCCCACAGCTCGAGGCCCGAGAAGGCCGGGAACATGATCGAGATCAGGGTGGGGAAGACCGAGCCGAATCCCATGAACGAGCCGAAGGTGCCGATGTAGATCAGGGCGATCAGCCACAGGTGCGGTTCCCGCAACGCCGAGAGGGAGCCCTTGAGGTCGTTGCGGGCGTGGGACAGGTTGTGCATGTAGCGGTGCGCGCCCCAGGCGGCGATCAGGATCAGCGGGATCCAGACCAGTCCGGCCATCGGCAGGGCGGGGCCGAAGGTGCCGATGGCGAGCACCGTCACGGCGAGCGGGACCGCGAACTGCGCGACGGCCACGCCGATGTTGCCGCCGGCCGCGTTGAGGCCCAGGGCCGCCCCCTTCTCCTGGGCCGGGAAGAAGAAGGTGATGTTGGCCATCGAGCTGGCGAAGTTGCCTCCGCCGAAACCGGCCGTGGCGGCGACGGCGAACAGGACCCAGACCGGTGTGTGCGGAGTCGACAGCGCGACGGCCAGCGCGACCGTGGGGACCAGCAGCAACAGGGCGGAGATGACCGTCCAGTTGCGCCCGCCGAACAGGGCCACCGTGAAGCTGTACGGCACCCGCAGCACGGCGCCGACGAGCGGTGGCAGGGACACGAGCCAGAACTGCTGTGAGGTGCTCAGGTCGAAGCCGGCGGCCGGCAGGAACACGACCGTGACGGACCACAGTTGCCAGACGGCGAAACCGAGGAACTCGCAGAACACGGACCAGTACAGGTTCTGCCGGGCGGCGGGCCGCCCGGGACCGTTCCAGAACCGCGGCTCCTCCGGCTGCCAGTTGGACACCCAGCGGCCGGGACCCACGACGAGCCGGTCCGTGGGTGGTGCTCCCGGGACGGCCTCGGGGGCGGGGGCGGTGAATGTGCGGTCCTCGGTCAGGGCCATGGCGGGTTCCTCTCGGCTCGCGGTTGACCGCCACGTTGCCAGGAGGGTGTTTCCGCGGGCGTCGCGGAATGGTTTCGGGGAGGGAAAACGTGTCTCACCGGTCCCCGGCCGGTCTGTGAGATGACCGGCCCCACGAAAAAGGACCCGGACCCCACCGGGGTCCAGGTCCTCGTCCGTAGCGGCGGGGGGACTCGATCCCCCGACCTCACGATTATGAGTCGTGCGCTCTAACCAGCTGAGCTACGCCGCCATGAAATGAGAGCGCCCGTGCCGCGGATACATACTGCGCACGGGCTCTCATTCCAGAGCCCCGACCGGGAATCGATCCCGGGACCTCCATCTTACCAAGATGGCGCTCTACCACTGAGCTATCGGGGCAACGACGTGAAACTCTACCAGCGATTTCCGCGGATGCGAAATCGGGGTGGAGTGCCACGTCCGTCACCGGTCAGTACCGGTCGCGCGAGGGCTTGTCGAAGGACTTCCGACCGCCCTTGAAGCCACCCTTGAAACCGCCCTTGTGCCCGCCCTTGTGGGCCCCGCCGGAGCGGAACGGCTTGCCCTCGCGCTCGGAGCGCGTGGGGCGGCCGGTGTCCAGCTGCAGGCCGATGGGGCGGCCGTTGATGGTGGTGTTGCCCAGGGCGTCCCACTGCTGACCCGTCAGGTTCTCCGGCAGTTCCACGAGGGAGTGGTTCGAACGGATGTCGATGTGCCCGATCTGGCTCGAGCGCAGCCCGGCCTCGTTGGCCAGGGCACCCACGATGTTGCCCGGCTGCACCCGGTCCTGGCGGCCCAGGGAGATCCGGTACGTGGCGTTGCCCTCGGCGGGGCCGCGCTGCGGGCCACGGGAACCCCGGCCGTCCCGCGCGTCGCGGTCGTTGCCGTCGAAGTCCCGGTCGCGGCGGGCCATCTTCGCCGGCGGCAGGTCCGGCTCCTCGGCCAGCAGCGGCCGCCCGCCCTGGGCCATCTTCGCCAGGGCCGCGGCGACGTCCTCGGGGGCGACGTCGTTCTCCTCCACGTAGGAGTCCACCAGGTCCCGGAAGACCTCCAGCTCGCCCTCGGCCAGGGTCTGGGTGATCTGGGAGCTGAACTTGTCCAGGCGGGAGGAGTTCACGTCCGCCACCGACGGCATGGGCATCTGCTCCACGGTCTGGCGCGTGGCCTTCTCGATGGAGCGCAGCAGGTACTTCTCCCGCGGCGTCATGAACAGCACGGCGTCCCCGGAGCGGCCGGCGCGGCCGGTGCGGCCGATGCGGTGGACGTAGGACTCCGTGTCGTGCGGGATGTCGTAGTTGATGACGTGGCTGATGCGCTCCACGTCGAGGCCGCGGGCCGCGACGTCGGTGGCCACCAGGATGTCGATGCGGCCGGCGCGCAGGTTCTCCACGGTCTTCTCGCGCTGGTTCTGCGCCACGTCACCGGAGATGGCGGCGGCGCGGAAGCCACGGGCGTTGAGCTTGGTGGTGAGCTCCTCGGTGGCGTTACGGGTCCGCACGAAGGCGATCACGCCGTCGTGCTCCTCGGTCTCGAGGATGCGGGTCATGGCCTCCAGCTTCCACTGGTGGGTGACCTGGAGGAAGCGCTGGCGGATGTTGCCGGCGGTGGTGTTCTTCGCGGCGACGGTGACCTCGACCGGGTCGTTGAGGTACTTGCCGGAGATGCGCTGGATGGCGCGCGGCATGGTGGCCGAGAACAGGGCGGTCTGCTTCTGGTCCGGGGTGGCGGACAGGATCTGGTCCACCTCCTCGGCGAAGCCCATGCGCAGCATCTCGTCCGCCTCGTCCAGCACCATGTACTGCAGGTCGGACAGGTCCAGGGACCCCTTCTGGAGGTGGTCGATCACGCGCCCCGGGGTGCCCACGACGACCTGGGCGCCGCGGCGGAGCCCGGACAGCTGCGGCCCGTAGGGCGCACCGCCGTAGACGGGCAGCACGGTGACGCCCTTGATGTGCTTGGCGTAGGTGGTGAAGGCCTCGGCGACCTGCAGGGCCAGTTCGCGGGTCGGGGCCAGCACGAGGATCTGCGGGGTGCTCGCGGGGCCGTTGACGTCGGCGAGCTCGGCGAGCCGGGACAGCGCCGGGACGGCGAAGGCGGCGGTCTTGCCGGTACCGGTCTGGGCCAGCCCGACGACGTCGCGGCCCTCCAGCAGCAGCGGGATGGTCTCGGCCTGGATCGGCGAGGGGGTCTCGTAGCCGAGGTCCTCGATGGCGGCCAGGACCCGGCTGTCGATGCCGAGGGTGGAGAACGCCGGGCCCGCCGGGGTCTCGGTCAGGGTGTCGGCCTCGGTCTCGGCCTGGGCGTGGTCATTCTGGGCGTGTTCGGACACGGGTGTTCCTTTTCAGGGTCGGGTGTGCGGCCGGTTGGGCGCCGCAACGCAACGGATTGCTTCTCTCCGGTGCTCCCCGAGGCGCGGTCCAACATCACGCCCGTTCCATACTCACCTGGCGGTCCGCGCCCGGCCGGTTCCGTCAGGGGATGGTCACCGCACGGGCGGGCCACGACCTCGACGGAGGAACGGCTGGGGTGTGAAGGACCGGCCGCCCGCTGCTCCGACACGGTGTCGGGAGGGGCCACACAACTCGACGCCCTTCGCGAGGGCGTACACAGGGGTTCTGACCGGAATGGTGCCTCAAGTCTAACGCATCCCGTGCCCCGGCCCTGCCGTTAGGCTCGAGACGTGCCTCACGAGAACCCCGACCACCGCTTCGCCCGCGCCGCCGGCAAGGCCACGCGCTCGTTCCTCGACGGACAGCGGCAGGACGCCGAGCGGGCCCGCGCCGCCCGTCAGGAGCGGGCGGAGGCCGAGGCCCGGCTCGAGCGCGAGGAGCGGCGACGTCGCCAGGCGCGCGCCGACGTCGGGGGCTCCGTGCTGCTGCGGACCGCCCGCTGGTGGTGGGGTGCGGTGACGGCGCTGTTCCTCCTGCTGGCCACGGCGTTCCTGGTGGCCGGTCTCACGGGCCGCACCGACGTCGTCCCAGAGACACCGCTCGACGGTGCGGCCGGCCAGTACGTCCTGGCCGGCCTCACCGGCGTGCTCACCGTCGCCACCGGGATCGGTGCCGTCCAGCTGATGCGCGGCCGGCGCAGTGCCGCCGGCCTGCTGACCGGGGTCGCGGTGATCGTGGGCATCCCCCTGGTCGTGCGCGGCAATCCCGCCCTAATCGCCATCGCCGCGGTCCTGCTGGCGGGGGCCGCCCTGCTGTGGCTGCCCCCGGTGCGCCGCCGGCTCAGAGCGAGCTGATCGCCCGGTCCAGGTCGTCGATCAGGTCGGCCACGTCCTCGATGCCCACGGACAGTCGCACCAGGTTGTCCGGCACGGCCAGCTCGGTGCCGGCCACGGAGGCGTGGGTCATCTCGGCCGGGTAGTTCATCAGCGACTCGATGCCGCCCAGGGACTCGGCGAGCTGGAACAGCCGCGTGGACTCGGCCACCTTCTTCGCGGCCGCGGCCCCGCCCGTGAACTGCACGGAGACCATGCCGCCGAAGCCGCGCATCTGCCGCGCGGCCAGCTCGTGGCCGGGGTGGTCCGGCAGCCCCGGGTAGAGGACGCGCTCCACGCCGGGACGGTCCTGCAGCCAGGTGGCGATCGTGGAGGCGTTGGCCACGTGCCGGTCCATCCGCACGCCCAGGGTCTTGAGACCGCGGGTGGTCAGATAGGCGTCCAGGGGGCCGTTGACCGCGCCGGCGGCGAACTGCTGGAACTGGACCTTGTCCGCGATCTCCGGGTCGTTGACCACCACGGCACCCCCGATCACGTCCGAGTGCCCGCCGATGTACTTCGTCGTGGAGTGCACCACGACGTCCGCGCCCAGCTCGAGCGGAAGCTGGAGGTAGGGCGTGGCGAAGGTGTTGTCCACCACGAGCAGCGCGCCACCGGAGTGGGCGACGTCCGCGAGGGCGGCGATGTCGGAGACCTTCATCAGCGGATTGGAGGGGGTCTCCAGCCACAGGATGGAGGCCTTCGAGGCGGCCATGGCCTGCTCGACGGCGTTCACGTCACCCATGTCCACCACCGTGTGACCGATGCCCCACGGGCCCAGGATCCTGTCGATGAGGCGGTAGGTGCCGCCGTAGACGTCGTTGCCCATGACGATGTGGGCCCCGGGGGCGGCCACGGCGTGGATCAGCGCGTTCTCGGCGGCCAGCCCCGAGCCGAAGGTGAAGGCCCGCGCGGCGCCGTCCACGCCACCCTCGAGGGCGGCGAGCTGCTCCTGCAGGGCGTCACGGGTGGGGTTGGTGCCGCGGCCGTAGTCATAACCCCGGCGCAGGGTGCCGATGGACTCCGGGGCGTAGGTGGTGGACAGGTGCACCGGCGGCACGACCGCGCCGGTGATCGGCTCGAAGGCCTGGCCGGCGTGGATCGCGCGGGTGTTGAAGCCCGCTGTGGGGTGGAGGGTGTAGTCGTAGTCCTCCGCCCCGGCGGGCCGGTCGGTCTGGACGTTCTCGGCGGGCTCGGCGGCACGTTCGGTCATGACGGATCCTTTCAGCGGGACAACGGGAGAGCGGGAGAGCAGGTCAGCGGGCCACGCGGGCCAGCAGGTCGTGCAGGGTGACGATGCCGGTCACCACGCCGTGGTGGGTGGCCATCAGGGCGGGAGCGGTGCGCAGGGCCTCGCGGGCCTGGGCCAGGGTCGCGTGGACGTTGACCTTCGGCAGGGCCGGGCCGGCGTGGTCGAGGACCGCGTCCGTCGGCAGGGCCCGGCCGGAGGCCAGCAGGTCGGTCAGCGCCCCCACGTCCACCGCGCCGAGCACCTCGCCCACGCGCAGGTCGTCGCGCGGGGCGCTGACCACCGGCAGGGCGTCCACGCCGAAGCGGTTCATGGTGGAGATCGCGTCGGCCAGGGTGGCGTCCTTCGGGGCCGTCACGACGTCCGGCAGGGATCCGGGCAGCACCGAGGACTTCGCGGCCAGCAGGTCCTTCACGGTGCCCTCCCAGTGACCCGTGGGGGCACCACCCGCGGCACCCGGTGCGGTGGCGGCGCCGACGTCGGGGACTCCCCCGGGCACCCCGCCGGCCGGCAGCACGGACTCGGCCGGCGCCGTCTCGAAGCCCTGCTCGTCCATCCAGCCGTCGTTGAAGATCTTGCCCAGGTAACCGCGGCCGGAGTCCGGCAGGATGATCACCATGACGTCGTCCTCGCCGAGGTCACGGGCGGCCTGCAGCCCGGCCACGACGGCCATCCCGGAGGACCCGCCCACGAGCAGCCCCTCCTCGGCCGCCAGCCGGCGGGTCATCTCGAAGGAGGCGGCGTCGTCCACCGCGATCACCTCGTCCGGCACGGACGGGTCGTAGTTGCCGGGCATCATGTCCTCGCCGACGCCCTCCACGAAGTACGGGCGGCCGGTGCCGCCGGAGTAGATGGAGCCGTCCGGGTCCGCGACGACCACCTTGACCGGGCCCGACGCGCGGCCGGCCGAGACCTCTTTGAGGTACCGGCCGGTGCCGGTGACGGTCCCGCCGGTGCCGGCGCCGATGACGACGTGGGTCAGGCGTCCGGCGGTGTCCCGCCAGATCTCCGGGCCGGTGGTCTGGTAGTGGGACTGCGGGGCGGAGGGGTTGAAGAACTGGTTCGGCTGGTAGGCGCCCGGGATGTCCCGCTCGAGGCGGTTGGCCACGCCGTAGTAGGACTCCTCGGACTCCGGGGCCACGGAGGTCTTGGTGACGACGACCTCGGCGCCGTAGGCCCGCAGCACGTCCCGCTTCTCCTGGCCGACCTTGTCCGGGGTGACGAAGACGGAGTGGTAGCCCTTGAGCTGGGCCACCAGTGCCAGGCCGACGCCGGTGTTGCCGGAGGTCGGCTCGACCACGGTGCCGCCGGCGGCCAGCTTCCCCTCGGCCTCGGCGTTCTCGATCATCGCCAGGGCGATGCGGTCCTTCACCGATCCGCCCGGGTTGAGGTACTCGGGCTTGACCAGCACGGTGGCGCTGATGCCCTCGGTGACCCGGTTGAGCTTCACCAGCGGGGTGTTGCCGATGAGCCCGAGAACGTTCTCGGCGTAGTGCATCTGCTCTGTCATGGGCTCCACGCTACCGCCGGGCCGGTCCGGGGCGGCAATAGCGTGAATCCGCGTGACCGCTGGCGTGCGGGAGAATGGAGGGATGCACACGACCACCCCCTCCGGCACCCTGCCGGCCCCGGATGCGGGGGTGATCCTGGAGCCGGGGATCCCGGTGGACGTGCGGCTGACGCTGGGGGTGCTGCAGCGCGGTCACGCCGATCCCACGGTGCAGTCCCGCCCCGAGGGGGTCTGGCTGTGCTTCCGCCAGCCCGGCGCCGGGGATCCCGTGACGCTGCTCGTCCGCCCGGCGCCGTCCCCACTGGCGCCCGGCCGGATCCCGGTGCTGGCCTGGGGGCCGGGTGCCCAGGCGGCGGTGGCCGCCGCGCCGTCCCTGCTGGGGCTCGACGACGACTGGTCCGGTTTCGACGCGCTGCTCGCCTCGGGAGCCTCGGGGCTGCCGCCGGCGGTGGTGCGGGCCCGGCGCGCGCATCCGGGGCTGCGACTGCCGGCGACGGGGCGGGTGGTGGACCAGTTGCTGATGGTCGTGCTGGAACAGAAGGTCACCCACGACCAGGCGCGCTCGGGCTGGCGCTGGCTGGTGCGCGGCTACGGCGAGAGGCCCCCGGGGCCGGCGCCGGAGGGGATGCTGCTGGCGCCCACGGCGGCGGCGGTGCGCCAGGTGCCGAGCTGGGGCTGGCACGCCGGCTGGGTCCAGCCGGCGCAGTCGCGGGCGATGCTGCGGGTGGCGGAGAGGGCCTCCGCGCTGGACCGGCTCGGGGCCGACCCGCTGGGAGCCGACGACGACCCGGCGTCCGTGGTGGGACGGTTGTGCACCGTGCCGGGGATCGGGCCGTGGACCGCGGCCGAGACGGTCCAGCGCACCCACGGGGCGCCGGACACGGTGGCGGTCGGGGACTTCCACCTGGCCCACCACGTGGGCGAGGCCCTCACGGGCCGGCGCACGGACGATGCCGGGATGCTGCGGCTGCTGGCTCCCTATGCCGGGCACCGCCAGCGCGTGGTCCGGCTGATCGGCCTGTCCGGGTACCGGTTCAGCCGCTTCGGGCCGCGGCTGACGCCGGCGGACCACCGCCGGCGGTGAGCGCTACTGCTGCTGACCCTGCTGTTCGGCGACCTGCTTGTGCACCTCGTCCATGTCCAGGCCCTTGACGGCGGAGACGAGTTCCTCGAGCTGGGTGGCGTTGATCGCGCCGGGCTGGGCGTAGACCAGGACCTTGTCCCGGAAGGCCATCAGGGTGGGGATCGAGGTGATGTTCGCGGCGGCGGCCAGATTGCGCTCGGCCTCGGTGTCCACCTTGGCGAAGACGACGTCCTCGTGCCGTGCGGAAACCTGCTCGTAGACGGGGGCGAACTGCTTGCAGGGGCCGCACCAGTCGGCCCAGAAGTCCACCAGGACGATGTCGTTCTCGGTGAGGGTCGTCTCGAAGTCGGGTTCGGTGATCTCGGTGGTTGCCATCCCCCCACCCTAACCGTGCGGCGGCCGGGTGGATCCGCGGTATCCCCAGGTTGCCAGTGAATGCACAGGCGCCTTCCTCCACAGGGGACCGCCTCCCGCCGGTCCCCCACGGTCGGGCGGATGCCCCCCGGCGGGCGGCAGGCGCCCGTTCCTAGCGTGGCCCTCACCGGCCCCGGCGATCGGGGCCACGACCCCCTGGAGGACGAGATGACGATGACACCGATCCCCCCGAGTCATGGCAAGCGCGGCCCGGCGGGCCCCGGACCGTTGCTGCCCGGGCGCCGCTCGACGGTGATGGTGGTGGTGGAGCGACCGGATCCGGAGGAGGCGTTGCGGGAGTCGATGGACTGGGTCGAGGCGTTCGGGCGGGACTGCGGGCTGGTGCTGGACCCGGAGGCCACGGAGCTCTACGGGGTGGCGAAGGCCGCGGACCTCAAGGACAACCTCAGGCCGCCCCGTGACGGGGCGATCGCCGGGTATCTGGACTTCATCTGCGTGGACGGCGCCTGGCTGCATCCCGGGGACTGCCCGGTGGCCCCGCCGGACTCCAACGGCGCCCCGGCGTGGGCGTGGGCGTACTACCAGGCCGTGATGGGGCTCGACGACGACGCGTTCTGCACGATCTGGGACGTGACGCCCCTGCCCCTCGCGGCGTGAGGACGCCCCCTACCTGGTCTCGGCCCCGATCTCGAGCCCGGGCTCGGGATCGGCCACGGCCTCGACCATCGTCTCCGCGCGCAGCTGGCGGCGGATCATCCATGCGTCCAGGGTCACCAGTGCGGCCACCCCGAGGAACCCCAGGACGCCCAGGCCGATCGCCTGGCCCAGGTCGGCGTCCGGCCCGTGCACACCGCGCCGCTCATCCTGCCAGGGCCACAGCACGCGCAGGCCCCCGGCCATCACACCGGTCAGGAGGGTCAGGGTGAGGGTGTGCCAGTGATGCAGCAGCCACTTCAGGACCTTGACCACGACCGCCAGGCCGATCACCATGCCGAGCATGAACAGGCCCAGATAGGCCAGGTCCCGCTCGTCCACGGCACGCAGCGTCGGCTCGTACAGGCCGAAGGTCAGCAGCAGGAAGGACCCGGACAGCCCCGGCAGCACCAGTGCGGAGACCGCGACGGCGGCGGCGGGCACGATCACGGCCGGGTGGGCCTCCACCGAGGTCGGTGGAAGCGAGACCAGGACGAAGGTCCCAGCGGCGGCCGCCAGCCCCGCGGCCAGGTGCCAGGGGCGCAGGCGCAGGTGGGAGACGTCGTCCTGCGCATCGGCCAGGACGCGGCGGTGCTCCAGGTCGTGGAGGATCATGCGGACGGGCACGGCCACGGAGGCCAGGACCATGCCGAAGAACAGCGCGCGGGTCTGCACCGGGTGGGCGTCCACCGCATCGGCCACGGGACCGGCGGCGGTGAACACGGCGGCCACCATGCCCAGCAGCACCGGCAGGACCACGCGCCAGCGGACCAGGCCCAGCCGGCGCCGCACCCCCGCGCCGCGGTCAGGCCCGGTCACCGCGATCCGCAGGGCGGAGATGAGGTGGGAGGCGGAGTCGATGAGGTCGTGGTAGATGCCGACCACGAGGGCCACCGTGCCTCCGGAGACCCCGGGGACGGTCTCGACGAGGCCGATGAGGGCGCCGCGCACCAGGTTCCCGGGCACGGAGGTCTGACGGTGTCTCGGTCCCGGCGCGTGTTCCGGCTCGGGCTCGACGTGATGGGGCATGGTGGTGCAGTCCTCGGGCAGTGGCGGGCAGGCGTGACGGCGGCAGGGGCCCCGACCACGGTAGCAAGGAGTGCCGGGGCGCTCAGTCGCCCTTGACGTTGACGATCTGGCGCAGGGCGTGCCGGACGGAGACCAGGTCCGCGGAGTCGGCCATGACCCGGTCGATCGGCTTGTAGGCGGCCGGGATCTCGTCCAGGAACGCCTCCGTGTCCCGGTACTCGATGCCGGCCATGGCCTCGCGCAACTGGGCGAGGGTGAAGGTCCGGCGGGCGGCCCTGCGGGAGTAGGAGCGTCCGGCCCCGTGCGGGGAGGAGTTCAGCGAGAGTTCGTTGCCCTTGCCGGCCACCACGTAGGAGGCGGTGCCCATGGATCCGGGGATCAGTCCCGGCTCCCCCGCCGTGGCCCGGATGGCGCCCTTGCGCGAGACCCAGACCTGCCGGCCGAAGTGGTGCTCGGACTCGGTGAAGTTGTGGTGGCAGTTGATCCTCTCCTGCTCCTGCACCGGGGCCCGCATCCAGTCCGAGACCTGGCGCAGGACGCGGTCCATCATCTCCTCGCGGTTGAGCAGCGCGAAGTGCTGGGCCCAGCGCAGCTCGCGGATGTACCGGTCGAACTCCTCGGTGCCCTCGTCCAGGTAGGCGAGGTCCGGGTGCGGCAGGCTGACCCCCGAGCGGCGCGCCCGGGCCGTGGCCACCTGGATGTGGTGCTGGGCGATCCGGTTACCCACCCCGCGGGAACCGGAATGCAGGAACGTCCAGACCCGGTCCTGCTCGTCCACGCAGATCTCGATGAAGTGGTTGCCCGAGCCCAGTGATCCCAGCTGCAGTTCCCAGTTCCCGGCGTAGGAGGCCGGGTCGAGGCCGGCCGCCGCGGCGGCGTCGGCCAGCTCGGACAGTCGCGGGGCCGCCGTCGGGCTGACCGTCCTGTTGTAGTGGCCGGCGCTCAGGGGCACGGCCCGCTCGATGGCCCGCCGCACCGCGGCGCGGTCCTGCGGGAGGTCGGACGCGGAGAACTGGGTGCGCACGGCGATCATGCCGCAGCCGATGTCCACGCCCACGGCGGCCGGGATGATGGTCCCCAGCGTGGGGATGACCGAGCCCACCGTGGCGCCCTTGCCCAGGTGGGCGTCGGGCATCAGGGCCACGTGGGGGTGGATGAACGGCAGCCGGGAGGTGGCGAGGGCCTGCTCGCGGGTCTGTTCGTCCAGCAGGGAGGCCCAGCTGACGAGCCGGTCGGTGATGTGCTCCATGGTCACCATGGTGCCGTGCGGGCCCGGGAAGGCCGAAGGCCCCGGGACCGTGGTGGTCCCGGGGCCTTGGCGCCGTTCACTGGTGGCAGATGAGGGATTCGAACCCCCGTAGGCAATGCCAGCTGATTTACAGTCAGCCCCCTTTGGCCGCTCGGGTAATCTGCCGCGGGCCCTCCCCGGACGCATCCGTGGAGCAGGCGAGAACTCACTTTACCGGAGCCCTGCCCTGATTCTGAAATCCGTGACGGGTAGGCTGGCCACGACACCGGAAACCACCCCCCACGGAAGAGGAGACATGGCCAGCGATTCGACGTTCGACGTGGTCAGCAAGGTCGACAAGCAGGAGGTCAGCAACGCGCTGAACCAGGCCCAGAAGGAGATCGCGCAGCGGTACGACTTCAAGGGCGTCGGCGCGGAACTCGACTTCAGCGGGGAGTCCATCCTGATGAAGGCGAACTCCGAGGAGCGCGTCAAGGCGGTTCTGGACGTGTTCCAGTCCAAGCTCGTCAAGCGCAACATCTCCCTGAAGTCCCTGGACGCCGGCGAGCCGTACGCCTCCGGCAAGGAGTACCGCCTGGAGGCCTCCATCAAGGAGGGCATCGACCAGCCCACCGCGAAGAAGATCACCAAGCTGATCCGTGACGAGGGACCGAAGTCGGTCAAGGCCACCATCCAGGGCGACGAGCTGAGGGTCTCCTCCAAGTCACGGGACGACCTGCAGTCGACCATCGCCCTGCTCAAGGACTTCGAGGACGCCGACCTGCAGTTCATCAACTTCCGCTAGGAGACGCCGTGCTCTACCTGATCACCCCGGACAGCACCGTCTACACCGCCGACATCGAGCTCGGCCTCGCCCTGGCCGATGAGAAGGCCGGCCGACGCCGCCTGGCCGACCTGGACTGGCGGCCGGACCCGGGCACGGTGGAACCGGCACGGCTGCTGGCCCTGGCCCTGCGGCACGGCATCGACGCCCGCCGGGGCCTGGTGGTGCACGGCGGGTTCGTGGCGCAGGCGCTGGAACCCGACCGGCTCAGGGCCGTGCAGCAGAACCACCGGCTGGTGACCCAGCAGCTGGAGTCGATCGCGGACGAGCCCCGGTTCGAGGACCGGGCCTGGTTCCGGCACGAGCGGGCGGTGGCGGAGGAGGCCCGGCAGGCCTCCAACGGCGCCCTGCGCGAGGCCGAGAAGAGGGCGGAGGAGCTGGCCGAGGACCCCGTGCAGGACCACCTGGTCCGGGCCTGGCAGCGCGCCGGAGGGCTGGCCCCGGCCGAGTGACTCAGCCGAGCTGGCGGGCCATGCCCTCCAGCCGCCGGACGCGGTCGCCCATCGGCGGGTGCGTGGAGAACAGCTTCCGCACGTCCCGGAACGGGTTGGCGATCATCAGGTGCGCGGTGGTCTCCAGCCGGGGCTCCTGCGGCAGGGGCGCGGCCTGGATCCCGTGCTCCAGCTTGTACAGGGCCGAGGCCAGTGCCAGCGGGTCACCGGTCAGCTTCGCCCCGTCCTCGTCCGCGTCGTACTCCCGGGTCCGCGAGATGGACATCTGGATCAGGGACGCCGCGATCGGGGCGAGCAGCGACAGGGCGATCAGGGCCAGCGGGTTGACGTTGCGGTTGTCCCGGCCGGCCCCGAAGAACATCAGGAACTGCGCCACCGAGGTGATGACGCCGGCCATGGCCGCCGCCACGGAGGACGTCAGGATGTCCCGGTTGTACACGTGCATCAGCTCGTGCCCGAGCACGCCGCGCAGTTCCCGGGCGTTGAGCATCCGCAGGATCCCCTCGGTACAGCACACGGCGGCGTGCTGCGGGCTCCGTCCGGTCGCGAAGGCGTTCGGGGACGGCGTGGGCGCCACGTAGAGCCGCGGCATCGGCTGGCCGGCCCGGTCGGAGAGCTCGCGGACGATCCGGTACATCTCCGGCTGCTCGGCCTCGGTGACCGGGTAGGCGTGCATGGACCGGATGGCGATCTTGTCGCTGTTCCAGTAGCTGTAGGCGGTGGAGGCCACGCCGATCAGCGCGAAGACCCAGATCCACGCCGCCCGTCCGGTGCCGGCGGCGATCGCGCCACCGATGGCCAGCAGCACGGCGAACATGCCCGCGAACAGCAGGGTCGTCTTCAGTCCGTTGTTGTGGCGGTGCACGCCCACGTCCTCTCGGGTCTCGTGTCCGCTACAACGCAGCCCGGCCCCCGCAGATTCCCCGCGGGGCCGGGCTGCGGAGGCCGGCGGCGATCACTGCGCGCGGCTGATGTCCACCATCTCCTCGCGCGCGACCACCTTGACGCGCTCGCGCTCGACCGGACCGGACTCGGTGGCCGCGGCGCCCAGGGAGAGCTCGTGGGCGTCCAGCTTCAGCCAGCCCTCCCACGTGGTGTACCGGACCCCGCGCTCGGTGAGCAGGTCCAGGATCGACTGCTCGTCCGGGACCTCGGCCGTCCACAGATCGGACTGGTCCTCCAGCAGGCACCCGATCGTCTCCAGGGCATCGCCCTTGGTGTGGCCGATCAGGCCCACGGGGCCGCGCTTGATCCAACCCGAGGTGTAGACACCGGGCACCGGGGTGCCGTTCCCGTCCAGGACCCGGCCGGCGTCGTTGGGGATGACGCCCCGGCGCTCGTCGAAGGCGAGCCCGGGCACCGGGGACCCGTGGTAGCCGATGGCGCGGTAGACGGCCTGGACCGGGTAGTCGGTGTACTCCCCCGTGCCCTTCACGTTGCCGGTGCCGTCCAGTTCCATGCGCTCCATGCGCAGCCCGGTGACCGCACCGTCCTCGCCGAGGACCTCCACCGGTTGCTGCAGGAAGTGCAGGTGCAGCCGGCGCGAGGCCCCGGTGTCCTGTTCCTCGACCAGCCAGTTGGTCAGCGTGCCGACCATGGTCTTGACCTGGTTGTTGGAGGCGGCCGCCTCCTCGGAGGCGGCGTCGAACTCGAAGTCCTCCGGGTAGAGCACGATATCCACGTCCTTCGAGTGCGCCAGCTCGCGCAGCTCCAGCGGGGTGAACTTCACCTGGGCGGGGCCGCGGCGGCCGAAGACGTGCACGTCCGTCACCGGGGAGGCCTTCAGGCCGGCGTACACGTTCTCCGGGATCTCGGTCACCAGCAGGTCATCGGCGTGCTTGGAGAGCATCCGGGCCACGTCCAGGGCCACGTTGCCGTTGCCGATCACCGCGACCTCCTTGGCGGTCAGCGGCCACTCGCGGTCCACGTCCGGGTGGCCGTCGTACCAGGACACGAAGTCGGCGGCGCCGAAGGAGCCCTCGAGCCCGATGCCCGGGATGTCCAGGTCGGCGTCCCGGATGGCACCGGTGGAGAAGACGACCGCGTCGTAGTGGCGGCGCAGGTCCTCCAGGGTCAGGTCGGTGCCGAAGTCCACGTCCCCCAGGAAGCGGATGTCACCGCGGTCCATCACCTTGTGCAGGGCCTTGACGATGCCCTTGATCCGCGGGTGGTCCGGGGCCACGCCGTAGCGGATCAGCCCGTACGGGGCGGGGTAGCGGTCGAACAGGTCGATACTGAGCTCGAAGTCCCGTTCGGCCTTGGTCAGCAGGTCTGCCGTATACACGCCAGCCGGCCCGGCTCCGACGATCGCGAGGCGAAGGGGGCGGTCGGGGGCAGAGGTCACGAAGTGTCCTTCCGTAAGACGAGAGAGCAGACAGCACTCCAGTCTATCCTCCGGGCGACGGCGAGGGGCGGTGACGTGCACCTCCGTGGTGCAGGTCACCGCCCCTGGGTGGTGAGAACCGGGGGATCAGGCGCGCATGCCGGCGATGGCGCCGGAGGCACGGGAGTGCGCGGTGGCCGCGGTGTCGTCGTTCTTCTCCATCAGCTCACGGGCCTGCACGACCAGGGCCCGCACGGCGTCGGCGGCCTCGAGCCACTTCTGCTCGACCATGTCGTAGTCGGCGTCGTTGTCCGTGGCCTGGTAGTTGGAGGCGACGTAGTTCTTCTGGGACTCGCGGTCACCGATGATGCCCTCGATGCGGCCGGTGATGGCGGCGACCTCGGCCTCGTAGGAGGCGGCTGCGCCGGAGTCGTAGGAGATGGTGCTCATGGGTCATGGTCCTTTCGGGGGTCGGGTGGGAGGGGCGAGGGGTGCGCCGGGCGGCTCAGCGGCCCATCGGGAAGTCGACCGGCTGGGCCTCGGCGTCCGAGGTCATCGTCTCCTCCTGGTCGACGTAGGACTTGTACATCTCGCCCTGGCCGACGTTGATCAGGCCCAACGCCTCGTACAGCTTCTTCTCGCAGGCGTCGACCTCGACCATGAAGTTGTTGTAGGCCACGGCACCGGAGCCCTTGAAGGTGTGCTTGAGCTGCTCCACGGCGTTCTCGAGGTTCACGACCTCGGCGAGCAGCTGCTCCCCGGAGTCACCGGAGTCCTGCATGGACTTGTGGAAGACGTCGATGTCCGTCATCTCGAGCTTCATGAGCTGGTTCATCCCCTTGGGTGTCATAGGCCCGGTGGCCCCGTGGCGTGTGGTCCCATCCTCCGAGCCCGGGCCGGGGAGAGTCAACCGGCCCCGATGGGGAGAACTACCCATGTCCGGCCGGTATGGGGTGTCCGTCCGGGGCCGCCGGGACTGGAATGATAGGCAGGGTCGGTGACGGGACACGAGAGGGGGATCGCAGCCCATGGCGATGGACTTCGACGCGCAGCTGATCGAATCGGTGGAGGTGCGCCGGAACCGGCTGACGTCCGCCTTCCTCTTCGGCGCCAACCCCACCGAGCGGCGCTGGCGGGAACGGACCCGGGTCCTCGTCTACGGCGTGGTCACCGCGGCCCTGGCCTGCGCCCTGTGCGTGGCGATCTCCTTCGTGGTCATGGTCATCACCAACTGGCAGGACGAACGTGCCGAGCGCGAACAGCGCCAGAGCCAGTCCCTGAACGCCGCCCCCTCCTCCTCCCCGTTGCCCGGAAGGTCCTGACGTGCCCCACCCCTACACGCGCATCTCCCTGTCCGGCGAGCGCCGCAACGCGGACCTGCTGCTGCCCTCGGACACCCCCGTCGGGGCGCTGATGCCGCAGATCCTCGACGTGCTCGACGACCGGCCCCGGGAGTCCCTCGGCGCGAAGGTGCTCGTGCGCTCCGACGGGGACACCGTGCCCGCCGTGCAGACCTTCGCGGAGGCCGGGGTGCTCGACGGCGAGCGCCTCGCACTGGTCTCGCAGACCGAGGCCCCGCCGGCCCCGATCATCTACGACCTCAACGACACCGTCTCCGATGCCACCGACGCGGTGCCCGGACGCTGGTCGGACACCTACCGGTTCCTCGTCTGCGGGGTGCTCGCCGCCCTCGGGGCCTGGCTGGCCGTCGTCGGGCTGCTGGACCGCTTCCTGGCCGAGGACGCCTGGACCGGGTGGGCCTGCTTCGGCGTGGCCGCCGTGCTGCTCGTCACCGGCGCGTCCCTGGCCGCCCCGGGACGGATGCGGGCGGTCGCCGGGACCCTGACCGGCACCGGGGCGCTGTTCGCGGCCACCGGGCTCGTGCGCCTGGGACTGGACACCCCATGGCTGGCGGTGGGCCTGGGGGCGCTGACCGCGCTCGTGCTCGGGTTTCTCGGGTTCGTGGTCCGCCGGCCCCTGTCCATGTTCATCGCCGCCGCCGTGACCGGGGGGCTCACCCTGACCTGGGCGGTGGCCCCGGCGGTCGCCGCGTGGGCCATCGGCGGCAGGGACGCGGAGGTGACCGTCGGCGCGGCGGGCATCGCCGGGGTCGTCACGCTGCTGGTGCTGGGCCTGCTGCCGACGATCGCCCTGGGCGCCTCCGGGCTGGCCGGGCTGGACGACGGCCAGGCCGGCGGCCGGCCGGTGCTGCGCACGGACGCCCGGCGGGCCATCGAATCGGCCCACGGCGGGTTGATCGCCAGCGCCGTCGCGTGCGCGGTGTCCCTGGCGCTGGCCGTGTGGCTGGTGGGCACCGACACCCGCGGGCACGCCTTCTCGCTGCCGATGCTGGCGTTCCTGGCCCTGGCCGTCGGGCTGCGGGCGCGGTCCTTCCCGCTGGCGGCCCAGCGCATCCCGCTGTACCTGGCCGCCGCGACCGGGGTGCTGGCCCTGGTCCGGCTGGCCGTCGACTTCCTGCCCGAGGCCGACGCCGTGTTCCTGGTGGTCCTGCTCGGCCTCGCCCTGCTGACCGGTTCCGGTCTCTCGGTGACCCTCCCGGAACACGCGCAGGCCCGGGTGCGCCGCACCGGGGACACCCTCGAGGGCCTGGCCCTGTTCGCCGTCATCCCGCTGCTCATCGGCTACTTCGGGATCTACGCCTCACTGTTGGAGACCTTCTGATGACCCGCCTGAACGATCCCTGGACCGACGCCGGCCCCCTCCCGGACCGCCCCCTCCCCGGTTCCGCAGACGCCCGGTGGTCCACCCCGGTGGACCTGCGGTCCGACGTGGCCCGCGGCCAGGACGACCCGCTGACCGGTTTCGAGCCGGTCGCCGATCGGGCGGCCCGGCAGTACGCCCGCCGGCCAGCCCTGTCCCTGTGGGCCCGCTCGGCCCGCGCGCTGGGCGCCCTGTTCCGGCACGACCCGACCCCGGAGCGGATGGCCGCCCACGCCCGGGTGATCCAGGCCCCGGTCACCACCGGGCGCCGGATCGCGGTGGTGTCCCTGCGCGGCGGCGCCGGCAAGACCACGGTGAGCGCCATGATGGCCCGGACCTTCGCGGCGCTGCGCCCCGAGCCGGTGGCCGCCGTGGACCTGGATCCCGCCCTGGGCTCCCTCGGGCTGCGCCTGGGCAGCACGACCCTGTCCGTGCCCGCCCCCGGCGCGGACCAGCTCGCGGCCGAACTGTCCGCGATGACCTCGGCCACCCTCGAGGAGGTGGGCTCCCGGATGGCGGTGTCCGGGGAGGACCTGTTCCACACCGGGCCCCGGGTGGCCGGCCACCCACTGGGCGACGCGGCGACCACCGCGCTGTTCTCCGGCCTCTCCCGGTACTTCCCCGTCACGGTCCTGGACTGCCCCACCGGGCCGCAGTCCCCGGACGCGGCCGCGGCGCTGGCCCGCAGCCACGCCGCCGTGTTCGTCACGCCGGCCACCCCCGCGGGCATCGACGAGGCCACCGGGTACCTGCGGCACTGGCGGGAGGACCCGTTCCTGTCCTCGGTGCCGGTGGCGGCCGCCGTCGTCGCCACCGACGCGGCCGGGGTCCTGGACCCGCTCGCCCAGGCCGCGGCCCTGAGCCGGGTGGGCGTGCTGTCCGTGGCCCTGCGCCACGACCGGCACCTGGCCACCGGGGTGGGGGTGTCCCTGCCACTGACGCGTCCGGAGAACCGGATGGCCGTGGCCGAGCTGTCCGGCCGTGTCCTGGGCCTGGCGAACGGGGCCGGTCCGGCGCGGGGAGGGCACCGGTGAGCCAGAAGGTCGTCCACCGCCCGGCGCGGACGTCCGCGCCGGCACGCCGGTTCCGGCCGTTCTCGATCGAGGGCCCCCAGCCGGTCGACCCCGCGGCCGCCGAGGCCGGGGGCGGCAGCATCATGACGATCCTGCCGATGCTCGCCGCCGGCGGTTCGATGATGGTGATGATGACGTTCCGGCAGAGCCCGTTCGCCGCCGTGGGCGCCATCGCCATGATGGTCTCGGTGGTGGTGGGCGTGGCCATGTTCATCTCCACACGGGGCAAGGCCAACCGGCAGCGCACCATCCTGCGGGACACCTACACCCGGTACCTGGAGCGCACCCGCGCGAGGCTGCGGGACGAGGAGATCGAGGCGCAGCAGGCCGCCCGGACCGCCAGCCCGCCGCCGGCCGCCCTGTTCGACATCGTCCGGGACCCGGCCCGGCTCTGGGAGCGGCGCCGCTACCACGAGGACTTCCTGCGCTGCCGCATCGGTTCGGGGCACCTGCCCACCCGGGACATCGGCGTGAACCTGCTGGAGACCGCCACGGCCATCCAGGACGAGTTCATGGTGCGCGAGGCCGAGGTGCTCCAGCGCCGCTTCGAGGCCGCCCCGCACATGCCGGTCACCGTGCCGCTGGACTCGGCCGGGAACATCTCCGTGGTGGGCCCGCGCGAGTTCGTCCTGCAGGTGACCCGGTCCCTGCTGACCGGTGCCGCGGCCCTGCAGTCCCCCGAGGACCTGCGGATCGCGGTCATCACGCCCCGTCACCGGCGCCCGGACTGGGACTGGCTCGAACTGCTCCCCCACCTGGACGACACCTCCGCCCAGCACTTCACCGGCGCGGTCAAGCTCATCGCCCCGGACGCGGGCTCGTTGCTGGAACTGCTCGACGCCGACCTGCAGTACCGCTCCAAGGCCGCCGGGGAGAACACCCGGTTCGGCACCGAGCTCACCTCCGGCCCGCCCACCCTGTCCCGGCTCGTGGTGGTGGTGGACGGTTACGGCGCGGACGCCCAGGACCTGGACTTCGGCGACTCCCACTTCAGCCTCCAGGCCCGGGGCATCACCGCCCTGCACCTGTGCGCCGACCGGTTGCAGGAACCCTCCGAGGTCTCCCTGCGCCTCACCGGCCAGGGCCCGCGCCCGGACGGCCGGACCGGTTTCCTGCTGGAGGACCGGACCCGGGACCAGGGCAGCCCCGAGCGCACCGAGGGCGGGCTGGACCCGCTGGACGAGCACACCGCGGCCGGGATCGTCTCCGAGCTGGCGCCCCTGCGGCTCTCCCTGGACTCGCTCGAGCGCACCGGGGCGGAGACCGCCGCCTCACGGTCCTTCCTGCAGATGCTGGAGCTGTCCCCGCAGCTGGACCGGGCCGACGTCGAGCGGCTGTGGCAGCCGCGTCCCCACGCGGACTTCCTGCGGGTTCCCCTGGGGCCGGACGAGAAGGGCAAGCCGGTGCTGCTGGACCTGAAGGAGGCCGCTCAACTGGGGATGGGCCCGCACGGGCTCTGCGTGGGCGCCACCGGCTCCGGCAAGTCCGAGATGCTGCGCTCGCTGGTCTTCGGCCTGCTGGCCACCCACTCCCCCGAGGTGCTGGCCATGGTGCTGGTCGACTTCAAGGGCGGGGCCACCTTCGCCCCGTTCGAGGGCGCCCCGCAGGTCACCGGCATCATCACCAACCTCTCGGACGACCTGACCCTGATCGAGCGCGTCTACGCCTCCCTGAACGGGGAGATCCTGCGCCGGCAGGAGGTGCTGAGGTCCGCGGGGAACATCGCCAACATCACCGACTACCAGATCCACCGCGAGGAGCAACTGGCCTCGGGCCGGCAGGACAGGCCGCTGCCGCCGCTGCCCCACCTGGTCGTCATCATCGACGAGTTCGGCGAACTGCTCACGGCCCGCCCGGACTTCATCGACCTGTTCCTGTCCATCGGGCGCATCGGCCGGTCGATCGGCGTACACCTGCTGCTGAGCTCCCAGCGCATCGAGGCCGGCAAGCTGCGCGGTCTGGAGACCTACCTGTCCTACCGGATCGGGTTGCGCACCCTCTCGGAGTCCGAGTCCCGCACGGTGCTGGACACCCCGGACGCCTTCCACCTGCCCCCGCTGCCCGGGTACGGCTACCTCAAGGTGGACACCACCGTGTACTCGCGGTTCAAGGCCGGCTATGTCTCCGGCCCGATGGAGGACGAGGTGTTCGAGGACGAGGCCGAGGTCCCCGACCCGGCGGACGAGGTCCCGCCCGTGCTGCGGGCCACGGACTACGCCCTCGTGCTCGAGGAGGCCCGCACCGCCGCGGGGACCGGCGGGGCCGCCCCGGCGGGGTCCGTGACGCAGGACGGCCCGGCCCGCCGCACCACCGGACCCACGGTGATGTCCACCATGATGGACACCCTGCGCACCTTCCCCCGTTCGGTGCAGCCGATCTGGCTGCCGCCGCTGCCGCCGGCCATCACCCTGGACCAGGCGGTGGGCGAGCCGAGGAACACCGGCGACGGACTGCGGCTGCCCGCCGGCGGCGACCTCACCGTGCCCATCGGCCTGCTCGACGACCCGGCCCGCCAGTGGCAGGGATTGTGGGAGATCGACTTCACCGCCGGCTCCGGCAACCTGCTGGTCCACGGCGGCCCGCAGTCCGGCAAGTCGACCACGCTGCGCACCCTGGTCGGCGCGCTGGCGCTGACCCACTCCCCGCACCAGGTCGGCATCTACTGCGTCGACCTGCTCGGGGCCGGGATGCTGCCCCTGCAGCAGCTGCCGCACGTGGGCGGGGTGGCCATCCGCACCAACCGGGAGGTCATCACCCGCACGGTGGACGAGGTGGCGGGCATGCTCGCCCACCGCGAGCGCATCTTCGAGCAGTACGCCATCGACTCCCTGCCGACCATGCGCAGGATGCACGCCGAGGGCCGCCTGCCCGAGCTGCCCAGCGCGGACATCTTCCTGGTGGTCGACGGCCACGGCCAGTTCGCCGAGGAGTTCGAGGAGCTCGTGCCCAAGGTCACCGCGATCATGACCCGCGGCGGCGGCTACGGCATCCACGTGGTCACCACGGTGAGCCGGAACAACGAGGTCCGCTCCACCCACCAGTCCTTCTTCACGCACCGGCTGGAACTGCGCCTGACCGATGCCGGCGAGTCCACGATCGACCGCAGGCTGGCGGACAACGTCAATCCGGAGGCCCCCGGGCGCGCCCTGACCCCGGCCGGGCTGCAGGCCCACGTGGCCCTGCCGCGGATCGACGGCCGGGCCGAACCCGGTTCCGTCACCGACGGGCTCAGGGAGCTGGTCGGCCAGGTCGGGTCCTTCACCACCGGTTCGGCCATGAAGGTCCGGGTGCTGCCGGGCGTCGTCGAGGCCGCAACCTGCCCCACGCCCGAACGGCAGGGCCTGCTCCCGCTGGGGCTGCGCGAACTGGACCTAGGCACCGAGTGCCTCGACCTGGAGCACAAGGACCGCAACCTCATCGTCATGGGCGACGAGGAGACGGGCAAGACGAACCTGCTGCGCAACGTCATCCGCCGCTTCACCGCCACCCACACCGACGAGGAGCTGTTCTTCGTGGTCTGGGACCCGCGGCGGGTGCTCGGTGACGAGGTCCCGGAGGACTACCTGGGCGGTTACGCCACCAACGCGGCCGTGGGCGCCCAGCTGACCAACGCCGTGCTGCAGGAGATCAAGAAGCGCCAGGACCCCGGCCAGGACCAGTCGGTCCCCCAGCGCCGCGCCCGGATGGTCGCCCTGATCGACGACTACGACATCCTCACCGTCGGCGGGGGCCAGTCCCCGCTGGCGCCGCTGGTCCCGTTCATCCCGATGGCCGCCGAGCTGAGGATGAACTACGTGCTGACCCGGCGCGTGCGCGGGTCCTCCCGCGGCATGTACGAGACCTTCTTCTCCACCCTGCGGGACAACGGGACCTCCGCGCTGATCCTGTCCGGGGACAAGGGCGAGGGCAGCCTCATCAACGGCGTCAAGGCGCGCAGGCTGCCCCCGGGGCGCGGCCAGCTGCTCGTCACGGGCAAGCCCGTCATGACGGTCCAGACCTTCTACGACGGCGCCTCGCAGTGACCACGGCCCAGCGTCCCGTCACCCCGGGCGGGCTGGCCTACGGGGCGGGGGCCTACCTGTTCTGGGGCGGGCTGCCGCTGTACGTGGCCGCCACGGCCCCGGCGACCGCGCTGGAAGTGGTCCTGGTCCGCATCGGCTTCACCCTGGTCACCTGCGCCGTGCTGCTGTTCGCCCTGCGTCGCTGGCACGAGGTCGGCCGGCTCCTGGGCAGCCCGGGCCGCCTGGGAGCCACCACCCTCGCCTCGGTGCTCATCGGCGCGAACTGGGCCATCTACACCTACGCGGTGGTCTCCGGGCAGACCCTGGAGGCGGCGATGGGCTACTTCATCCTGCCTCTCGTGTCCGTCCTGGCTGGCGTGGTGATGTTCGGCGAACGGTTGCGCCCGGCCCAGTGGGTGTCTGTGGGCCTGTCCGTGGCCGCGGTAGCGGTCATGGTGGTCGGTCACGGGTCCTTCCCCTGGCTCGCGGTGGGCCTGGCCCTGAGCTTCGGGGGCTACGGGATCGCCAAGAACCGGCTCGGGGTCTCCGTGAACCCGGTGTCCTCGCTCGCCGCCGAGACCGTGGTCCTGGTCCCCGTGATGGCGGCCGGTGTCTGGTGGCTGTCCGCATCGGGCCGGCTCACCCTGCTCTCCGAAGGTGCCGGTCATTTCTGGATCCTGGCCGCCTCCGGACTGGTCACGGCCATCCCGCTGATCCTCTTCGGTGCCGCCGCCGGGCGCCTGCCGCTGTCCGTGATGGGCATGCTGCAATACCTGACCCCGGTGATCCAGTTCCTCGTGGCGCTGCTGGTCTTCGGTGAGGAGATGACCGCCGGCCGGTGGGCCGGGTTCATCCTCGTCTGGTGTGCCCTGCTGGTGCTCAGCTGGGACTCGCTGCGGGCCGCACGGCGGCAGCCGCGGGGGTGATCCCGGGCCCGGGCAGCCCGGGCGGGGATCACCCCGCGGCGTCGCGGACGACCGCCTCGAGCACGTCCATCGCCTCGAGCAGCAGGTCCTCGCCGATCACCAGCGGCGGCAGCAGCCGGATGACGTTGCCGTAGGTCCCGGCGCTGAGGATCACCACGCCCTGGGACCGGCAGCCGGCGATGATCCCCTGCACGATCTCCGCGTCCGGCTCACGGGTGCCGGGCCGCACGAACTCCATGGCGAGCATGGCGCCGCGGCCGCGGACGTCCCCGATCACGCCCGTCTGGGCGGCCAGGGCCTCCAGGCGGGGACGGACGATCTCCTCGATCCGCCGGGCCCGGCCGCTCAGGTCCTCCTGGCGCATGGTGGCGATCGCGCCGAGGGCGGCCGCGCAGGCCACCGGGTTGCCGCCGTAGGTGCCGCCCAGGCCACCGCCGTGGACGGCGTCGAGCAGTTCGGCCCGGCCCACCACGCCGGCCAGCGGCAGGCCTCCGGCCATGCCCTTGGCCACGGTGATGAGGTCCGGGACGATCCCCTCGTGCTCCGCGGCGAACCACGCCCCGGTGCGGCAGAACCCCGTCTGCACCTCGTCGGCGATGAACACGATGCCCTGCTCGCGGGCGTACTCGGCCAGTCGCGGCAGGAAGCCGGGCGCCGGGACGATGAACCCGCCCTCACCCTGGACCGGTTCGATAACGATCGCCGCGACGTTCCGGCCGCCGAGCTGGCTCTGCATCATCCGGATCGCGCGCTCCGCGGCCTCGTGGCCGGTGATCTGCGGGTTCTCCTCGCGGAACGGATAGCTCATCGGGGCCCGGTAGACCTCCGGGGCGAAGGGGCCGAACGTGGTCCCGTCCCCGCCCTTGTAGGGCGCGTTCTTGGCGGTGAGGGCCATCGTGAGGTTGGTCCGGCCGTGGTAGCCGTGGTCGAAGGCCACGACGGCGGAGCGGCCGGTGGCGATGCGGGCGATCTTGACGGCGTTCTCCACGGCCTCCGCACCCGAGTTGAACAGCACGGCCTTCTGGGCGTGGTCCCCCGGGCTCACCTCGACCAGGGCCTCGCAGACGGCCACGTACCCCTCGTAGGGCGCGACCATGAAGCAGGTGTGGGTGAAGTGCCCGACCTGCTCCCGCACGCCCTCGACCACGGCGGGGGCCGAGGCGCCGACGCTCGTCACGGCGATGCCGGACCCGAGGTCGATGAACGCGTTGCCGTCCACGTCCACCAGGATCCCGCCGTCGGCGTCCTGGACGTAGAACGGCTGCCCGGAGGACACCCCGGCGGCCACCACCCGCTCGCGCCGGGCGGCCAGGGCCGCGGAGCGCGGGCCCGGCAGGTCGGTGGTCAGGGTGCGATGCTGGTCCAGGCGGTACTCGATGGTCATGACGACGAGCGTAGTGGCGCCGCCCACGGCAGAGATAGGGCGGGGCTCCACGGCACCCCGGTCCGCGGAGCGCACCCGGCGGGGCGCCGGCCGGCGCGGGGCCGGGGCCGGCCGGTCGGGGCCGGAGCCTAGACTGAGGACCATGTCTGCCGAACCCCTCTTCCTCGCCCGCTTCAAGGACCTCGTCCCCGCCCACCTGGACGCCCCGTGGTCACCCGAGGACGGCCTGGAGGCCGGTGAACTGGACGCCCTGCTGTCCGCCTCGCCCGCCGCGCAGGCCGCGCGGGCCGCCGGCGGCACCTTCCGCGTCCCGCTGGCGCTCTACGAGTTCCACCAGGCCCTGGGCAACTGCCCGGACCTGTTGGAGACCGGGCACTTCTTCTGGGACGCCGACGAATTGGACGTCCGGGACGGGTACCTGATGTTCCTGGAGGATGCCGAGGAGAGCACCGTCTGGGGGCTGCCGGTCGCGGACGTCTCCCTGCCGGACCCGCTGGTCTGGCGCCGCACCACCGGGGCGGACGAGGAGCACGGCGAGTGGAGTTGCGAGGGCGGCACCTTCAGCGAGTTCACCCTGGACCTGCTGGAGTGGACCTTCGAGGAGGAGGGCGAGGACGCGTGATCCCGTCCCACGCCCCCGAAGGGTATGTCTGCCCGTTCTGCGGCCTGGTCGACGGCGACGTGTCCGACCCGGACAACCGCTGCGAGCTCGAGGACCTCGTCTACCAGGACGAGGACGTGATCGTGTTCATCGCGGTGGACGGCTTCGGGCCGTACGAGGGGCACGCGATGATCTCCCCGGCCCGGCACTACGAGACGCTCTACGAGCTCCCGGACCACGTGCTGCAGAGGATCGCGCTGATGGCCCGTCACGTGGCCCTGGCCATGAAGCGGGCTTGGGGGCCGGAGGGCATCTCCACCCGCCAGCACAACGAACCGGCCGGGAACCAGCACGTGTGGCACTACCACCTGCACGTGTTCCCGCGCTGGAGTGACGACATGCTCTACCGCCAGATGCGGCACGCCGTCGAGCCGGAGGTCCGGGCCCTGAAGGCCCGGGAGCTCGCCATCACCCTGGAGGACGTGCTGGCTCAGGCGTCGCGGCGCACCACGTAGTCGGCGAAGGCCTCGAGGGCGTCCTTCACGGGCGAGTCCGGCAGGGGGGCCAGGGCGGCACGGGCGTCGTCGGCCCAGCCGCGGGTGATCTCCCACGCGGACTCGATCACCGGGTGCGCGGCCACGGCAGCCACGGCGGTGGCCAGCTGCTCGTCCGTGTCCAGCGGCCCGTCCACCAGCTCCAGCGCGGACCGGGCCGCGGCGTCCCCGCGGGCGGCCTCCTGGCGCAGCAGCAGCACCGGCAGGGTGGGCACCCGCTCCTTGAGGTCGGTGCCGGGGACCTTGCCCGAGGTGGCCGAGGCGCTGGTCAGGTCGATCACGTCGTCGGCCAGCTGGAACGCCATGCCGACCTTCTCGCCGTAGTCCTCCAGCGTGTCCACGGTGGCCTCGTCGGCGCCGCCGAAGAAGGCGCCCAGGCGGCCGGCCGCGGCGATGAGCGACCCGGTCTTGCCGGAGATCACGCGCAGGTAGTGCTCCAGGGGGTCCTGGTCCTGTTGCGGGCCCACGGTCTCCCACAACTGGCCCATCACGAGCCGCTCGAAGGTGCGGGCCTGGATGGCCACGGCCTCGGGCCCGAGCGAGGCCATCAGCTGCGAGGCCCGGGCGAAGATCAGGTCCCCGGCCAGGATGGCCACGGAGTTGCCCCACAGCTCGTGGGCGGCCGGTGCCCCGCGGCGCACGGGCGCCTCGTCCATGACGTCGTCGTGGTACAGGGTGGCCAGGTGCGTCAGTTCCATCACGACGGCGGCCGAGCGGACCGCCGCGGACACCTCGCCGACCTGCCCGGTGCCGACGCCGGGGTCGCCCAGCAGGGAGGACAGCACGGTCAGCAGGGGACGGACGCGCTTGCCGCCGGCCTCCAGCAGGTGGCGGCTGGTCAGGTCGGCCAGCTGGTCGGCGTTCGCCACGGCCTCGGCGAGCTCCTGCTCGACCCGGTCCAGGGCGGTCGCCACCGTGGCCAGCAGCTCGCCGTTCTCGGCCAGGCGCTCGAAGCCGGGCGGCAGCGCGAGGCTGCCCACGGAGACGTCGGGTTCAGGAGAGGTCACCGGGACAGCCTATCCAACCTTCACCTCGCGGGAGGCATCGGGCCCCAGCGTGGTGGCCGCCGGGACCGCGGACTCCAGCAGCCGCACCAGCCGGTCCACCGGCGCGGTGCCGTCCGCGTCCACCAGGTTCGCCATCACCTGCACCACCCGGCGCAGCATCGCCGGTGTCCGCATGCCGGTGGCCAGGGCGGCCCTGAGCACGGCGGGGTGGCCGATGAGCCGGGCGAACGAGGACCCCAGGGCGAAGTGCCCGCCCCACGTCTCGTGGGTGAGCAGCGGGTACCGGGCGAGCTCGGCCTCGCGGCCGGCCGGCGTGGCGCGCCGCAGGGCGCTCACGGTGACGTCCGCGGCCAGCCGCGCGGCCTCCATGGCGAAGGAGATGCCCTCCCCGTTGAAGGGGGAGACCATGCCGGCCGAGTCCCCCACCAGCAGCATCCCGGGCACGTGCTGCGGGGTGCGGTTGAAGCCCATCGGCAGGGCCGCGCCCAGGATCCTCGACTCCCGGGTCTGCTCGCTCAGCCCCCAGGTCTCGGTCAGGGCCCCGCTCCAGTCCTTGAGGATGGCGCGGTAGTCGAGCTTGCCGAACTGCGGGGAGGTGTCCAGGATGCCGAGCCCCACGTTGACGGTGCCGTCCCCCAGGGGGAACAGCCAGCCGTAGCCGGGCAGCAGGTTGCCGTCCGCGTCCGGGAGCTGCAGCCAGGACTCCATCCACTCGTCGTCGTGGCGCGGGGAGGAGTAGTAGGCGCGCACGGCCACGCCCATGGGCCGGTCGTCGCGCTTGGACAGCCCGGCCGATACGGCGGTGCGGGTCGAGTTGCCGTCCGCGGCGATCACCACGTCGGCGTGGAAGTCACGGGACTCGCCGGTCTTCCGGCCCCGGCCGTCCAGCAGCTCGGCGCGCAGCCCGGTCACGGTGCCGGCCCCGTCCCGCAGCACCGAGCTCACCGAGTGGCGCTCCAGGATGGTGGCGCCGGCGGCGCGGGCGTGGGCGGCGAGGAGTTCGTCGAAGTCGTTGCGGGTGCGCACCAGGGCGTAGTCCGGCCAGGTGTCCGTCTGGGGCCAGGGCACCTCCACGGCGCGGCCCCCGGCCACCAGCCGCAGGCCCCGGATGCGCTGCCAGCCGTCCTCGGGGGCGTGGGCGAGGCCCATCAGGTTCATCTCGCGCACCGCCTGCGGCGTCAGCCCGTCCCCGCAGACCTTCTCCCGCGGGTAGGCGGTCTTCTCCAGGACGATGACCTCGACGCCGGCGCTCGCCAGGTGCCAGGCCGCCGTCGCCCCGGCCGGGCCACCCCCGGCGATCAGTACCCGGGTTCTCGTTGCAGGTTCCACCCGGCCATTCTCCCAGACCGGCCGGACCCTGCCGGGCCGGTAGGCTTGACGGGTCATGAACACCCCCGGTATTGGGGCGCCCCCACCGCGACTGGCGTCCGTCACCTCCGCCCGCCCCGTCCCCGGGGGCGCGGCCCTGGCGGACCTGCTGGTCTCCGGCGACGAGTGCGCCTGGATCCGCTTCGGTGAGGGGATGGTCGGACTCGGCACCGCCGCCCGGTTCACCACCACCGGGCCCGGCCGCTTCGACGCCGCCCGGCGCTGGTGGATGGCCGCCACGGCCGCGGAGGCCGCGGACACGTCCCGGACCACCCTGCCCGACGCCGGCCTGCCCCGCCGTGCCCCCCTCGCCTTCGCCGCGTTCGCCTTCGCCGACGACAGCCCCGCCGACTCGGTCCTCGTGGTCCCCGAGTTCGTCGTCGGGTCCACGGGAGGCCGGACCTGGCTGTCCTGGCAGGTGGACCTCGACTCCCCCGAGTACGCGGCGCGTGCGGCCGCCGGCTGGCGCCCCGGCGTCCGGGAGGCCGAGGAGCGTCTGGCCGCCCTCCTCGCGGCCCCGGCCCGCCCCCGGCCGGCCACCGCCGCCCTCGAGCTCACCGAGGGCGCCATCTCCGCGGACGGGTACCGCGAGGCCGTCGCCCGCGGGGTGCGGGAGATCGAGGCGGGGACCCTGACGAAGCTCGTCCTGGCCCGGGACGCCGTGGTCACCGGTGCCGTCGACGTCCCGCAGGTGCTGCGCACCCTGACGGAGCAGTACCGGGACTGCTGGACCTACTCGGTGGGCGGGCTCATCGGGTCCACGCCCGAGATGCTCGTCAAGGTGGACGGCGACACGGCCCGGGCCCGCGTGCTGGCCGGCACCCTGGACCGCGACGGCGCGCCGTCCGGCGCGGACGGCGCCGACCACGCCCGCCGGCACCTCGTCGAGGACCGCAAGCAGCGTCACGAGCACCGCCTGGCCGTCGACTCCCTGACGGAGCGTCTGCGGCCCTTCACCACGGCGCTCGAGGCCCCCGAGGAGCCGTTCGTCCTCGAGCTGCCCAACGTCTGGCACCTCGCCACGGACGTCACGGCGCGGCTGGTGGGCGCGGACGGCGTCCGGCGCACCGGGCCCGGTGCCCTGGCGCTGACCGAGGTGCTGCACCCCACCGCGGCCGTGTGCGGCACCCCGCGGGACGCCGCCGCCGCGCTCATCCACCGGCTCGAGGCCGAGGAGCACGGCCTGGACCGGGGCCTCTACGCCGGTCCCGTGGGCTGGCTGGACGGCAACGGCAACGGCGAGTTCGGCATCGCGCTGCGGGGGGCGGTCGTCGAGGACGAGCACACGGTGCGCCTCTACGCCGGTTGCGGGATCGTGGCCGCCTCGGACCCGGCGGCCGAGCTGGCCGAGACCGGTGCGAAGATGCGGCCCATGCTCCAGGCCCTGGGCCTGCGCGCCGGGGCCGTCCCGTCCGAGCTCAGTCCGCCAGCCGGCCCGGGGCGTGCTCGAAGATGACCGACGTGTTCGTGGCCGCCACCTCCTCGCGCACGCTCAGGGTCTCGGACACCAGCGTGCGCAGGGCGGCGGCGTCCTGCACCGCCACGTGCAGCAGGAAGTCCCGGTCCCCCGAGACGAAGTACACGCGCTGCGTGGCCGGCAACCGCTCCAGGTAGTCCTGGAACCGCTTGAGCCCGGCCCGGGCGTGGGAGTGCAGGCGGATCGAGATCAGCGCCTCGAGCCCCAGGCCCAGCACCACCGGGTCCACGGTGGCGTGGAAGCCCGAGATGGCGCCGGAGGCCACGAGTGCCCGGACCCGCTTGTGGCAGGTCGACTCCGCGATCCCCACCCGCGTGGCCAGCTCGCTGAAGGGCATCCGGCCGCTGCGCTGCAGGACCCGCAGCAGGGCCAGGTCGATCTCGTCGGGCACGGTGGAATCCTTCGATTTCTGGGCGGAACGCGAGGATTCCGCCGTTGTCACCCCCAGACTAGGTGAGATCTGTCACGCTGGTCAGCATGAACACTGCACTCGTCATCGGCGCTGGAATCGTGGGCCTCAGCACGGCCTGGCATCTGCAGGAACGGGGCGTGGACGTCACGGTCCTGGACCGGGAGGGCGTGGCCGCCGGGTCCTCGTGGGGCAACGCCGGCTGGCTCTCCCCCGGCAAGACCATCCCCCTCGCCGAGCCCGGGCTGTGGACCTACGGCCCCACCGCGCTGCTGGACCCGGACGCCGCCCTGCACGTCCCGGCCCGCTGGGACCCGGCGACGTGGTCCTTCTTCGCCCGGTTCATGGCCCACGCCAGCCACCGGACCTGGGACCGGACCATGGCGGCCCTGACCCCGATCGACCGGATGGCCCTGGAGGCCTTCGACGAGCTGACCGGTTCGGGGGTGGACTCGTGGACGCGCGAGGGGCCGTTCATCGTGGGGTTCACCGAGGAGCGCCACGCCACCGGCTTCCTGCGCGAGGTGGAGGGCGTCGTCCGGCACGGGCAGGACGTGCCGCTCGAGCGGGTGGAGCACCCCCGCGAGCTGGCCCCCCAGCTCTCCGACGCGGTCGGCGTGGTCTACCGCCTGGACGGCCAGCGGTTCATCGAGCCCGGGCCCTTCGTCCAGGCCCTGGCCGACTCCGTGGTGGCCCGGGGCGGGACCCTGCGCACCGACGCCGAGGTCACCTCGATCACGACCGGCGGGGCCCATCCCGGCGTCGTGCTCTCCACGGGCGAGGCGCTGGGCGCGGACGCGGTGGTCGTGGCCACCGGCGCCTGGCTGCCGAGGCTGGTGCGTGGCCTCGGCGTGAAGGTGCGCGTCCAGGCCGGCCGCGGCTACTCGTTCACGGTGGCCACCGAGCAGCCGGCGCGGCACTCGGTGTACCTGCCGTTCCAGCGCATCGCCTGCACGCCGTACCAGGGGCGGTTCCGGATCGCCGGCACCATGGAGTTCCGCGGGCCCGACGAGCCGCTGCAGCCCCGCCGGATCCAGGCGATCGTCAACCAGGCCCGGAACCTGATGACCGGGGTGGACCTGGACCACCGCCAGGACGAGTGGGTCGGCTCACGCCCGGTGACCCCGGACGGGCTGCCGATCGTGGGCGCCACCCGCGCCCCCGGCGTGTTCGTGGCCGGCGGTCACGGCATGTGGGGCGTCGTGCTGGGCCCGGCCACCGGCAGGCTGCTCGCCGAGCAGATGCTCACCGGCCGGACCGACCCGGCGATCGCCCCGTTCGACCCGCTGCGCTAGAAACTGTCCCGCACCGCCTGCTCCACGAGCCGGCGCACCTCCGGCCGGGCGGCCCGGTCCGACCGCAGCTCCAGCACGCGGCGCCCCCGGACCGGGTTGCCCAGGCCGAGGGCGGCGATCAGGTCCCGCTCGCTGGTGACCGGCGCCCACTCCACGCCGTAGGCCGCGCACAGCGCCCGCACGTCCACCGCGTGGGGCGTGCCGAAGAACCGTTCCACCACCGGGCCCATGCCCGGGCGCCCGGCCACCTCCCCGTGCTCCAGGCCGGCGAAGATCGCCCCGCCGCGGTCGTTGACCACCACGATGTCCAGGTCCGGTTCGGCCTCCCCGGGCCCGACCAGCAACCCGCCCGCATCGTGCAGCAGCGTCAGGTCCCCACACAGCAGCACGGTGCGCCGGCCGGTGGCCAGGGCGATGCCGCTGGCGGTGGAGACCGTGCCGTCGATCCCGGACAGCCCGCGGTTGGCGTAGACCACCGAGGCCGGGGCCGTGGGCGGTCGCCAGGACAGGTTCACGTCCCGGATCACGGACGAGGACCCCAGCACCAGGGGGCCCGCCACCGTGGTGGCCACCAGCTGTCCGGTGCGCAGCGCTCCCGGGTGGCCGACGTCGTCGTGCCGGGTGGCCAGCGCCTCGTCCAGGGCGGACTGGGCGCGGTGGCCGGCCCGCTGCCAGTCCGTCAGCCAGCCGGTGGGCCCGCGGCCGGCCACGACGGCGAGCTCCTCGAGGTCCTCCACCGGGCGCTCGCGCCGGCTGCCCGGCACGAACCAGGCCACCGGTTCGGGCTGGTGGAACGCCGTGTGCAGGTCCTCCCGGCCCAGCAGGGCGGTGACCTGGCGGGTCAGGGTGGGCCGGCCGAACAGGATGACCTGCTCGATGCGCCCGGCCAGCGGGTGCGAGTCCTCCCCCAGCCCCCCGGCGGATCCGATCAGCAGCGGGTAGGCACCGATCGCGTTGGGGCCGAACCGCGCGTTGGACCCCGGCTCGGCGAACAGCGGCAGCCCGAGCGCCGAGGCGAACGCGGCGGGCAGCGGTCCGGAACCGTGCCCGGCCACCACCACGGTGCGGGCCTCGTGCAGTCGCGAGACCTCCAGGTCCAGCTGCTCGCTCAGGTCCACGGGGCTGATGACCAGGTCCCCGTCCGGTCCGGTGAGCAGTTCCTCGCCGGCGCCGGCGTCCCAGCCTGGCTCGGGAACGTCCGAGGCGTCCGGCACCAGCGGGTCCCGGAAGCGCAGGTTCAGGTGCACGGGGCCCGGGGCGGACTCGCGGACGGCCACCCCGGGGACCCCGCCGAAGCCCTCGACGTCCTCGGTGTCGAAGCCGTTGGCCGCCAGCAGCGCGCGTGAGACCGTGCTGGCCAGGTGCTCGCGGTGCTCCCGCAGCGCGGCGGCCACCGGGTCCGCGTCCGGACCGGAGACCCGGGCCGCCTCGGCGGCCAGCCAGGCGGGGATCTCGTCGGACCCTTCGGGCGCCGGCACGTCTCCGGACAGCGTCTGGGAGAAACGCACGTGCAGGGGGAAGATCCCGTCCTGGGCGGTGGTCTGGTTGGCCCCGGTGCCCTGCAGCTCCACCGGACGGTCCGCGGTCAGCGCGATGAGTTGCACGCCCGCGTGGTCGGCCTCCATCAGGGCCGGCAGCAGGTTGCCCACCGCGGTCCCGGACGTGGTCACGACGCCGACCGGCCGGCCCGAGGCCAGCGACAGGCCCAGCGCGGTGAAGGCGGCCACGCGTTCGTCGATGCGCACGTGCAGGCGCACCCGCCCGGCCTTCTCGGCCTCGGCCAGGGCGTAGACCAGGGGGGCGGAGCGGGAGCCGGGCGCGATGACGGCCTCGCGCAGTCCGCCCTCGAGCAGGGCGTCGGTGACGGTGCGGGCAACCTGCAGGGAATCCAGGGCGGGCGTGGGGTCCGGGGAGTGCTCCATGGGCACATCCTACGGAGGGAGGCTGATCAGCAGGTTAACGGCCGAGCGGTGCACGGAGGAGATCCGTGCACCGCTCGGGGTCGGCCCGGGTGTCGGCTCAGGTCAGTGGCGCCGGCCCCTGCCCGTGCCGTTGTTGCCGGAGGTCGAGAAGACCTGCACGACGGAGGGGCGCGGCACGGCGACCCGGTCCCGCACCTGCACCGGGCCGGAGGCCGGCAGGTAGTCCGGGAAGTACGAGGTGTGCTTGCCCCACTCGCCGTCCTCGCCCGGGTGCTGGACGTTGACGAACACCGAGTTGTCGCGGTCGTGGATGACCGGGCCACAGGTCTCGGCATCCACCGGGACCGAGAGGAACTGCTCCACGCGGCCCCGGTTGCGGCCCTCGAGGGTCACCTTGTGCAGGGCATCGCCGAAGCCGATCTTGCCGGGGGCGCCGTCGGTGGAGATCCACAGGTTGCCCTCGGAGTCGAACGCCAGGTTGTCCGGGCAGGAGATCGGCGAGACCTTCTCCGCCGGGAACCCGGAGAAGTACGCCGATTCGGACTTCGCGGGATCGCCGGCGAGCAGCAGGATGTTCCAGGAGAACCGCTCGGCGGTGTGGTCACCGCGGCGCTCGACCATCTCGATGACGTGGCCGTCACGGTTGCCGGCGACCGGGTTGGCCTCGTCCGCGGTCTGCGCGGTCCGGTCCGAGTTGTTGGTCAGGGCCATGTACACCTTGCCGGTGACCGGGTTGGTCTCCACGTCCTCCGGGCGGTCCATCGGCGTGGCACCGACCCGGTCCGCGGCCAGGCGGGTGTGGACCAGGACCTCGTCCACGGTCATGCCCTTCACCAGGGACCGGTTCCCCCGGACCAGCGGGATCCACCGGCCGCGGCCGTCGAAGGCGCCGTCGGAGGGGAGGTCACCGGATCCGTCGATCTCGGACTCCGGGGAGTCCCCGCGGAACTGGGCCACGTACAGGGTTCCGTCGGAGAGCAGCGTCATGTTGTGGCGCTTGTCCCCCTTGCGGTACCTCTTCCGGGAGACGTACTTGTACAGGTAGTCGTTGCGCTCGTCGTCGCCGGAGTAGACCACCGCGTGACCGTCGCGGGACAGCACCGCGGTGCCGGCCTCGTGCTTGAACCGGCCCAGTGCGGTGTGCTTGACCGGAGTGGAGGTGGGGTCCTCCGGGTCGACCTCCACGATCCAGCCGAAGCGATTGGCCTCGTTCGCGTAGCCCTCGTTGTTCAGGTTGAAGCGAGCGTGGACGGTCTCCCACTTGCGCTCCGTCGGGCCCGGCTTGATGCCGATGCGGCGCTCCTCGGCGGCACCGGTGCCGACGAAGTACTGGTTGAAGTTCTCCTCGCCGGAGAGCACGGTTCCCCACGGGGTGGTGCCGCCGGCGCAGTTGTTCAGGGTGCCCAGCACGGTGGTGCCCTCGGGGTCTTCCACGGTCTTGAGCAGGTCCGAGCCGGCGGCCGGACCGTCCACCGCGAAGGGGGTGAAGCCGGTGATGCGGCGGTTGCGCCGCCCGCCGCGGACGTACTCCCACGGCTGGCCCCTGCCCTCGCGCCGGAGCTCGACCACGGACATCCCGTGGGCCGCGATGCCCGCGTTGACGACGTCCTCGGGGTTCGAGGCGATGTACTCCGGGGAGAACATGATGTTCTCGTTGGTGTACTCGTGATTGGACACCAGGTAGCCACGGCGGTCGTCGCGGCCGTCGGTGATGACGTCCAGGTAGTCGTTGTTGTAGCCGAACTGCCGGGACTGGGACTCACCGGTCTGGGCGGTGATGTCGAACTCCGGGGAGTCGGCGAACAACGGGTCACCCCAGCGGATGATGGCCTTCCAGTCGTAGCCCTCCGGCACGGTGACATCGTCCACGGTCTTGGGGACCCCGTTGAGGGCCCGGAACTCGAGCTTGCCGCCGCCCTTCGGGTGGGTGCCGCCGTGGGCCTCCGCGGTCGGGGCGGTGGAGACGGCCTGGGCGCCCACGACGACGGCGGCGGCCAGTCCGCCGCCCAGGCCCAGGGCGGCGCGGCGCGAGATCGCGGCGTCGGCGATGTCCCGGAAGTGGGTGTTGCCCGAGGTGTTGGGGGCTTCATGGGCGCAGGCGTTGCCGCACTTGAGCTGGCAGGTGATGGGCGAACGGTTGCCACGGGTGTGGCCGGCCATGGGCAGCTGGCGCTTCAGCAAGGAGATCTCCTCAAGGTGGTGGATGAGCGTATCCACCGTTCACCCCGAAGGATGCGTCCCGGACGCGAAACGGTGACGTCCCGGTGAACACTTCGTGAGCGGGACGTCGCTCAGGCCGGCCGGGCCGCCTCCAGCACCGCCCAGGCCGCGCGGAGCCGGTCCCGCCACCACCGCTGCCGGTCCTCGCCGGCGCGCAGCGCGCCCCGCGCCACCGGGACGGGGGCCGGACCGGGACGGAGCCGGCCGGCGTCGGGGACCCAGGGCGGGTCCGCGACGTCCTGGGCGAACAGCGCCACGGTGCCCAGCCCGCAAGCGTGGGGCAGTCGCGGCAGGCTGGCGGCGAGCGCCACCCCGGCGGCGATCCCCACCGAGGTGTCCAGCGCCGAGGACACGACCGCATCCAGACCGGCGGCCTCCACGATCCCGAGGGCGCGGCGCACCCCGCCCAGGGGCTGGACCTTGACCACGACGAGGTCCGCGGCCCCGGCCCGGGCGACGGCCACGGGGTCGGTCTCCTTGCGGACGGACTCGTCGGCGGCCAGCCGTACCTCGATCCCGGCGCGGTCCAGGGCCTCGCGCAGCCGGGCGAGCCCCTCGATGCCCGCCACCGGCTGCTCGGCGTACTCGAGCCCGTACCCGGCCAGCCGGCCCAGCGCCGCCAGGGCGGTCGCGTGGTCCCAACCCTGGTTGGCGTCGACGCGGAGGGCTGCCTCCGGCAGCAGGCGGCGCACCTCGGCCACCCGGGCCACGTCGTCGTCGACGTCCTGGCCCGCTTCGGCCACCTTCACCTTGACGGCCGGGACCGCGCCGAAGGACTCCAGGACGCGCCCGACGTCCCCGGGCCGGACCGCCGGGACGGTCGCGTTGACGGGGACGGTCTCCCGCACGGGGGCCGGCCAGCCGTGCCAGCCGGCCTCGATCGCCGCGGCGAGCCAGCGGGCGGACTCCCCCGCGTCGTACTCGGGGAACGGGGAGAACTCGGCCCAGCCGGCCGGCCCGTGCAGCAGCATCGCCTCGCGCACGGTGGTGCCGCGGAAGCGGGTGTGCAGGGGCTGGGTGACGACGACGGCGCCGTCCAGCAGTTCGTCGGCACCGGGCAGCGACAGCCCGGCCAGCAGGGGCGGGATCATGCCCCCAGCCTATTCAGCGTGCGTGGTGGTACCCGAACTTGCGGGCCACGGCCACGGCGCGGGCGTGGTCACCGAGGACGGTCTCCAGTGCCTGCACCACGGCGGCGGTGGTCTCCGGACGCAGGGTCCAGTCCTCGGTGAACGGGTCGTCCCACCGGGCCCAGGCGCTGCCGGTGGCGGCCAGGGCCAGCGCCATCTGCTCGAGGGAGTCGAAGGTCGGCTCCGGGTCGTCCAACCGGTCCTCCCAGCCGTCGTCCCCGGGCGCGGTGAGGACCTGGCCGGTGTTCGCGTCGAGGATGAACGGGTCGGCGCCCTGCTTGGCCACCACCGTCCACTCCTCGTTCCAGTCCACCAGCCGGGCCGCGGTGCTCCGGTTCCATCGGTAACCGGCCTGCTCGTCCCAGAGCCGTTCGAGCGGGAAGAACAGGAAGGGCAGCCCGGCGGTGTCGATCTCGATCCACTCGGGTCCCACCTCGCGGTAGAACCGGGCCAGCTGCGGGGCCAGGGGTGTCTCCCCCGCCCACTCGATGGGTTCCTGGCGGCTGACGGAGCCGAAGAGGGCGAGTGCCTGGCGTGCCGCGGCGTGCTCGGGAGTGGTCCCCGCGATGTTGGACATGGGGCCGAGGATAGACCGCCCGTCCGTCGCCCGCGTGACGGTCCGGCGAAGAATGGTCGACGGACCGGTGACGGGATCCTCCCAGCCGACTGGACCACAATGGAACCCATGCCCTCTGCCGTTCCCGACACGCTGCCCGTCCGGTCCGCCCGTCGGCCGGCCCGTGACCCCTGGGCCTGGCTGCTGGCGCTGGCCGGCTGCATCGCGCTGCTCCTGGTGGTCTTCACCGCGTTCGTGGGCACCTCCACCGGCCAGGTGGCGGAGTACATGGCCCTGGAGGCCGCCACCCACCGGCTCGCCTCGCTGCACGGCTCGGTGACGGTGGTGCTGGTCCGGTTGCCGCAGATCGTCGGGGTGGTCGGGGTCGCGGTCTTCGTGGTGCTCACGGTCTGGCGCCGGCGCTGGTTCGCCTCGCTGGTGGCGGCGGCGGGGTTCGCGGGGGCCAACCTCACCACCCAGGTCCTCAAGAACGTGCTGTTCGTCCGGCCGGTGCTGGACAACGGGGTGCCCTACTACACGGGCAACTCTCTGCCCTCGGGGCACACCACCTTCGCCGCGGCCGCGGCCCTGGCCGTGTTCCTCATGGTGGCCCCGCGGTGGCGTCCGGCGACGGCCGCGATCGGTGCGCTGTTCGCCACCGCGGTGGGGGCGGGCACGTTCATCGAGGCCTGGCACCGCCCGGCGGACATGGCGGCGGCCTACCTGGTCGCCGCCGCCTGGGCGCTGGCGGCCGGCTGGGTCATCCTGCGCACGGGACCCGGCTGGAACACGGTGGGCAGGCCCAGCGCCCGTCATCCGCGGCCGGCGGGCCACCCCGGCTGGGACGTGGCCCTCTGGCTCGGCGGCCTGCTGGCCACGGCCGGGGCCTGGCTGGCCTTCCAGGCCGCCGGGGGTGTGGCCGCCCTGACCCCGGTTCCGGACTGGCACTCCGGCTGGCACTTCCTGGCCGGGCTGCTGCTCTCCGTGGGACCGGGGCTGCTGGTCTTCGGGTTCCTCTCGACCTTCTTCCGCTGGCAGGCCGGGCGCCGCTGAGTCAGGCCACCGGCCCGGGTCCGCGCGGCAGGGCCCGGGCGAACACCACCGCCCCGGCGCCGGCGATTGCCGCGATCACCCAGATCCCGGTGGCGAGCCCCGCCAGGGCCGTGACCGCGGAGAGGATCGCCGGACCCGCCAGGATGCCGGCGTCTGCCTGCAACCGCCACAGGGCCAGGAACTGGGGCCTGGCCTGCCGCGGGGAGTAGTCGGCGCCCAGGGTCATGACGATCCCGGAACCGAAGCCGTTGCCCAGCCCCACCACCAGCGCCACCGCGGTGAACCATCCCGGAGCGCCGGTGAGCGGGATCAGGGCCATGCCCAGGCCCAGCCCGCTCAGGCAGGACACCGCCACGATGCGCCGGCCGCGGCGGTCCATGAGCAGCCCCGAGGGGTAGAACATCAGCAGGTCCGCCAGCCCGGTGACCCCGTAGATGACGGACGCCGCCGCGGGTGAGAGCCCCAGGTGGGTGGCCCACAGGGGGATGACGGCGGAACGGCAGGCCCGGGTGGCGGACAGGCAGATCACGGCCACGCCCACGGTGGTCAGCACCCGGCGGTGCTCCCGGGCCAGCGAGCGCAGGGTGGGCCGGGCCTGCGGGACCGGTGGGGTCCCCGCGCCCACCGGGCCCGGCACGGGCAGCTCCCGGATGGCGAAGCTTCCCGCCGCGGCCAGGGCCATGGTCAGCGCACCGGCCGCGAACGCCCCGTGCAGGCCGAGGAGGGCCTGCAGCCCCGCGGCCAGGAACGGCCCGAGGAACAGGCCGATGCGGATGGTGCCGCCCAGGGTGGACATCGCCCGCGCCCGGTGGCTGACCGGGACGGCGACCGCCAGGTAGGACTGCCGGGCCAGGTTGAACCCCGCCCCGGCCATGCCCACGACGAACAGCCCGGCGAAGAACAGGGCGAGCCCGGCGGCGTCGGGCACGGACAGCCAGCCGGCGACGGCGGCCCAGGCCACCAGCGCGCCCACCGCACCGGTCCAGGCGGAGACGATGATGGTCCTGCGCTCCCCCGCCCGGGAGGCCAGGTGCGCGGCGGGCGCGTTGGCCAGCAGCGAGCCGATCCCGACGAGGGTGACGGAGGCGGCGGCCACGGCCACCGAGGCCCCGAACGCGGTCGCCGCGGGGGCCATGGCCGGGGTGATGGCGCCGACGCCCACGGAGTAGACGGCCGAGGGCGCGTAGACCTGGAACGCCGCGGCGAGCGGGTGGGGCCTGGTCATGACAACCGCCGGGCCAGGTGCCCCGACTGCTCCGCGCCGTACACCGCACCGTCCCCGCCGACGGCCCGCTCCATGGCGTGCAGCATGCGCCGGACGTGGTCCATGCCCACGACGGCGCCGTGCCCGGGGACGATGACCCGGTAGCGGTCCGCCAGCTCGAGGATCCGGGCCAGGGCGGTCGGCCAGTCCCGGGGCCAGGCATCCTCGAAGGCCGGGTCGGCGCCCTCCTCGACGAGGTCCCCGGCGAACAGGACCTCACCGGCCCCGACCAGCAGGTCACCGTCGGTATGGCCGCGGCCCACGTGGAACAGCGTGGCGCCGACCCCGCCGAGGTCGATCGTCCGCGGTTCGTCCCCCACGGTGTGCGTGGGCGGCAGGATCCGCGCGTGGGGCCCCTCACCGGCGGCGAAGGCCGGTTCGAGGGCACGCACCTCGCCCCGCTGGTCCTCGCCGTGCTCGCGCAGCGCGGCCGCGGCGCGCTCGTGGCCCCAGACCTGTTCCACGCCGGCGGTCCCGGGGTCCGCCAGGTAGGCGTTGCCGAACACGTGGTCGAAGTGGGCGTGGGTGTTGACCGCCACCAGGGGCAGGGCGGTCAGCTCGCGTACGCGGTCCAGCAGCCAGGCGGCCTGGACCGGCCCGGCACCGGTGTCCACGAGCAGGGCCCGGTCCGTCCCGACGACGAGGCCCACGTTGGCCTGCCAGCCCGGCAGGGCCAGGGCGTGGGCGTGCGCGGAGAGCTGGACCCACCCCGTGCCTGGCATCGGGCCAGACTACCGCCCGGCCGGTCCTCCCTCTCGCGCGGCCGAACCCCGGGAAGTAGGCGGCGCGGTGCCCGCCGCCGCTAACATGGCCCCCATGCCCAGGCCCGATACCGCAGCACCGACATCCGATCCCAGGACCCTGAACACCGTGGACGCGGCCCATCCGCGCAACGGGTTCGACCGGTTCTTCATGATCTCCCGGCGCGGTTCCTCCGTCGCCCAGGAGATCCGCGGCGGGCTGGCGACCTTCCTGGCGATGAGCTACATCATCGTGCTCAACCCGCTCGTGCTCTCCGGGGCGGACGCGAACGGGGACACCCTGGGCATCGGCCGGGTGGCCGCCGTGACGGCGCTCGTGGCCGGCGTCGCGACGATCGTCATGGGCGTCTGGGCCCGGCATCCCTTCGCCCTGGCCGCCGGGCTCGGCGTCAACGCGCTCGTGGCCATCACCGTCGCCACGACCCAGGGACTGACCTGGCCGGCCGTGATGGGACTCGTGGTGATCGCCGGACTGGTCATGGCCGTGCTGGTGGCCACCGGCTTCCGGCAGGCGGTGTTCAACGCCGTGCCGGACGCCCTGAAGACGGGGATCGTGGTGGGCATCGGCCTGTTCATCGCCATGATCGGCTTCGTCAACGCCGGGTTCGTCCGCCGCGTGCCGGACGCCGCCGGCACCACCGTCCCGGTCGGGCTGGGCACCGGTGGTGACCTGGAGGGCTGGCCGGTGCTCGTGTTCATCGTCGGGCTGCTGGTCACCTCCGTGCTCGTGATCCGCAAGACCCGCGGGGCCATCCTCATCGGGATCGTGGTGGCCACCGTGCTGGCGAACATCCTCGAGGCGGTGTTCCACATCGGCCCCTCGGTGGACGCCGAGGGCAACGTCAACCCGACCGGCTGGTCCCTGGTGGCCCCGTCCTTCCCGGACTGGAGCGCCCCGGACGTGTCCCTCGTGGGACAGGCGGACCTGTTCGCGGCCTTCAGCCAGGTCGGCCCCCTGATGGCACTGCTGCTGGTGTTCGTCATCCTGCTGTCCGTGTTCTTCGACGCCATGGGCACGTCCGTGGGCCTGGCCCGCGAGGCCGGCAACGTCACCCGGGACGGTCAGATCCCGCACCTGAACCGGGTCCTCATGGTGGACGCCCTGGCCGTCTCGGCCGGCGGCGGCGCCTCCGGCTCGGCCAACCAGATCTTCGTGGAGTCCGGCACCGGCATCGGCGAGGGCGCGCGCACCGGCCTGGCCTCCGTGGTGACCGGCGTGCTGTTCCTGCTGGCCATGTTCCTGACCCCGCTGATCCACCTGGTGCCCTTCGAGGCGGTCGCCCCGGCCCTCGTGGTGGTCGGCTTCATGATGGCCACGCAGGTGCTGCACATCGACTGGACGGACCTGGGTGCCGCCTTCCCGGCGTTCCTGACCTTCATCCTCATGCCGTTCACCTATTCGATCGCCAACGGCATCGGCGCCGGCATGATCGCCTACGCGGTGATCCGCACCGCCCAGGGACGGGCCCGCGAGGTGCACCCGCTGCTCTGGGTGGTGGCCGCCGCCTTCGTCCTCTACTTCGGCATGGGCGTTTTCCGGGGCCTGCTGGGGCTGTGATCCACGCCCCCGGCGTGGGGTTGAATGGTGGCCATGAGTTCTTCGGACACCACGACGTCGGCCCCCACCTCGCACCCGCCGGTCGCCGAGCGGCGCCCCGTGCCGCGCGAGCACCACGGCCAGGCCTTCACGGACGACTACGACTGGCTGCGGGACAAGGAGTCCCCCGAGGTCATCGCGCACCTGGAGGCGGAGAACGCCTACACGGCCGCGGTCACCGAGGACCAGGAGCCGCTGCGCACGGCCATCTTCGGCGAGATCAAGGCCCACACGGTGGAGACGGACCTGTCCGTCCCGGCCCGCAAGGACGACTGGTGGTACTTCTCCCGCACCGAGGAGGGCAAGCAGTACGGCGTGCAGTGCCGCGTGCGGGCACGGGACACCGGTGACGCCGTCGCGGACTGGACCCCGCCGGTCATCGAGCCGGGCGTCGCGGTCGAGGACGAACAGGTCATCCTGGACGGCAACGCCGAGGCCGAGGGCAAGCCCTTCTTCTCCCTCGGCGGCCTGGCCGTGTCCCGGGACGGGAACCTGATGGCCTACGCCGTGGACCATGCCGGCGACGAGCGCTTCACCCTGCGCGTCCGGGACCTGCGCACCGGCGAGGACCTGGCCGACGAGATCCCCAACGTGTCCTACGGGGTGGTCTTCGACCGCACCGGCACGCGCGTGTTCTACACCGTCCCGGACGAGTCCTGGCGTCCCTACCGCATCCTCGCCCACACCCTCGGCACGCCGAACGAGCAGGACCAGCTGCTGTTCCAGGAGGACGACCCGGGGATGTGGTCCGGCTTCGGGCTCTCCGCCGACCGCACCGAGCTGATCGTGTCCATCGGCAATTCCGAGCTCGCCGAGACCCGGGCCCTGGACCTGCCCGAGGGCGCCGGGGAGCCGCTGGGCGGGCTGCGCGTGCTCGTGGACCGCTCCCTCGGCCTGCTACACGGCGTGGACCCGGTGACCCTGGACGGCCGGCGGCACTACGTGATCGTCCATGACAAGGACCTGGCCACGGGGGCCGACGCCCCGAACAACATGGTCTCCCTGGCCGCCCGCGAGACGGTGACGGACCCGCGGTCCTGGCGCACCGTCGTGGAGCACTCGGCCACCACCAAGGTGGACGGCGCCGCCGTCACCGCCACGCACCTGGCCCTGAGCGTGCGCCGCCAGACGACTCCGCGCACCCTCGTGATGCCGCTGGCCGGGCTGGGCACGGACCAGCAGGGCCGGCCCGTGGAGCCGGACTTCGGCGAGGAGCTGTACTCATGCGAACTGGCCGGGGCCCCCTACGAGTCGCCCTACCTGCGGTTGTCCTATACCTCCTGGGTGACCCCCTCCCAGGTGCTGGACTGGGAGATGGGCGCCGGCGAGGCTGGCGACCTGCACCTGCGCCGCCAGGTCGAGGTGCCCGGCTACGACCCCGAGCAGTACCTCGTGGAGCGCTGGTGGGCGCCGGCCGAGTCCACGGACCGGCGGGTGACGATCCCGCTGACGGTCATCCGGCGCAAGGACACCGAGTGGGACGGTTCCAACCCCTGCGTCGTCTACGGCTACGGCAGCTACGAGGTCTCGATGGACCCGGGGCTGTCCGTGGCGCGGTTGTCCCTGCTGGACCGCGGCGTGGTCTACGTGGTGGCGCACGTGCGCGGTGGGGGCGAGCTGGGCCGTACCTGGTACGACCACGGCAAGAAGCTGCACAAGAAGAACACCTTCACCGACTTCGTGGACGCCACCCGGTTCGTGGCGCAGTCCGGCTGGGTGGACCCGGACCGGATCGCCTGCATGGGCGGCTCGGCGGGCGGGCTGCTGATGGGCGCGGTGCTGAACCTGGCCCCCGAGCTGTACCGGGCGTGCGTGGCGCAGGTGCCGTTCGTGGACGCGCTGACCTCCATCCTGGACCCGGACCTGCCGTTGTCCGCCCTGGAGTGGGAGGAGTGGGGCAACCCGATCACCGACCCGGAGGTGTACCGGTACATGGCCGAGTACACCCCGTACGAGAACGTGCGGGCGGTGGACTATCCCGCCGTCGCGGCCGTGACCTCGCTGAACGACACCCGGGTGCTGTACGTGGAGCCGGCCAAGTGGGTCCAGCTGCTGCGCCGCACGGTCACCTCGGACCAGTCCACGCCGCTGGCCGCGGGGGGCTCGCCGATCGTGCTGAAGACGGAGATGGACGGCGGCCACGGGGGCGCCTCGGGTCGCTACCGGGCCTGGGAGGACCGGGCCTGGGACTACGCCTTCCTGCTCACCGCCCTCGGCGCGAGCCAGCGGGTGTGAGCCGTCGCGCGGTCAGCGTCACCCCGGCGCTGGCCGCGACGACCAGCACGATCGCCAGGGTGCGCAGCAGCCCGGACTCCTGGCCCAGCAGCAGCCACCCGAACAGGGCCGCGAAGGCCGGTTCCAGGCTCAGCAGGATGCTGAACACCGCCGGTGGCAACCGGCGCAGCGCGTTGAGCTCCAGCGAGTAGGGCACCACCGAGGACAGCAGCGCGACCAGGAGCCCCAGCCCCAGCAGCGCCGGGTCCGCGAACGCGCCGGCGGCCCCCGGCACGCCCAGTGGCGCCACGACGGCGGTGGCCACCACCAGTGCCACGGCCAGTCCCCCGCTGCCCGGCATGAGCGCCCCCACCCGCTTGCTGGTGAGGATGTAGGCCATCCAGAACGCCCCGGCGACCAGGGCGAAGAGCACGCCGACCGGGTCCAGCGCCTCGTCCCCGGAGGCGCTGTCCACCGCGAGCAGGGCCATGCCCGCCAGGGCCACGGCCACCCAGAGCCCGTCCACCCACCGCCGGGCGAGGAGGGCGGCCAGCACCAGCGGTCCCAGGAACTCGATGGACACCGCGACCCCCAGCGGGATCCGGTCGATCGCGGCGTAGAAGACCCCGTTCATCGCACCCATGGAGATCCCGAACAGGACCACCGCCGTCCACTGCGCGCGCGTCCAGCTGCGGATCCGCGGCCGCACCAGACCCAGCAGCACCACCGCGGCAAGGCCCAGCCGCAGCGTGGTGACGCCCCAGGGGCCCAGGACCGGGAACAGCTGCACCGCCACGGCCGCGCCGAACTGCAGCGAGACGCAGGCCCCGATGACCAGCACGACCCCGGTGGCCAGGGCGCGGGGCTGGACGCCGACCGCCCGCGGCGTGGGGACGATGATCGGCAGCGGGTTGGTCGAGGGAGTCACGTGCCCATTGTCCCCGGCCTCCCGGTGGCCCGCCGGAGTTCACCCGCAGGCCACCGGCGTTTCACGGCGCGCGGCTTCACTGTGGGCATGGAGAACCACCCGGCGCCGAACCGCCGCACCCTGCTCAAGGGTGCCGCCGCGGCCGCCCTCGCCAGCACCCTGCCCACCACGCTCACCACCGGACCGGCGGCCGCGTCCCCGGCGGTGTCCGCACGCCGCGCCGCGGCCCGCCTGACCCTGCCCTCCGGGATCCAGACCGGTGACGTCACGTCCCACTCCGCCGTCCTGTGGTCCCGCGCCTCGGGCGAGGGCCGCCTCCAGGCGGTCCTGCACGCCCTCGACGCCGACGGCGACCGCGTGCGGTCCCGGGGCCGGCGTCGTGGTCATGGAGCGGGCCGGGACGGTGAACCGATCCGCCTGCGCGGCCCGTGGGCCACCGCGGACACCGACTTCACCGCGCGCATCCAGGCCCGCGGCCTGCCGTCCGGCACCGCGTTCGACCTGGAGCTGTCCTTCGAGGACGAGCACGGACGCCGCAGCGAGCTCGGCACCGGCCGGTTCAGCACCGCCCCGGGGCGCCGGTCGGACGGGGCGCAGAGCTTCGTCTGGACGGCCGACACCGCCGGCCAGGGTTACGGCATCAACCCCGACGTCGGGGGCATGTTCGGCTACGAGACGATGCGCTCGTTCGACCCCGACTTCTTCCTGCACGCCGGTGACACCGTCTACGCGGACGGTCCGATCGCCGAGACCATGACGGAGCCCGACGGGACCCTCTGGCGCAACGTCGTCACCGACGAGGTGGCCAAGGTGGCCGAGACCCTGCGGGAGTTCCGCGGCCGCCACAGCTACAACCTGATGGACGCCAACGTGCGGGCCATGTACGCGCAGGTGCCGGTCATCGCCACGTGGGACGACCACGAGACCACCAACGACTGGTGGGCCGGCGAGGTGCTGACCGATGAGCGCTACACCGTCCGGGACGTCGACACCCTCGCCGCGCGCGGTCGACGCGCCTGGCAGGAGTACCAGCCGATCGCCGACCACCGGGCGATGTCCCGCGGCAGCGGCCTCGAGCCGGCCCGCATCTACCGCAGGATCGAGCGCGGCCCCCAGCTGGACGTGTTCGTCCTGGACATGCGCACGCACAAGGGCGAGAACACCGACGGCATGGAACCGCACGCGACCGCCCTCCTCGGCGAGGAGCAGCTCGAGTGGCTGCTGCGCGGGCTCAGGACCTCGAAGGCCACCTGGAAGGTCATCCTGGCGGACCTGCCGCTGGGCATCATCGTCCCGGACGGGAAGGGCCAGGAGTCCATCTCCAACGCCGACCACGGCCAGCCGCTGGGCCGCGAACTCGAACTGGCCCGGCTGCTGTCCGGCATCAAGCGGCAGGGCAGCCGCAACGTCGTGTTCCTGACCGGGGACGTGCACTACTGCGCCGCCCACCACTACTCACCCGAACGGGCCCGATTCACGGACTTCCATCCGTTCTGGGAGTTCGTGGCCGGTCCCATCAACGCCGGGTCCTTCGGACCCAACGAGATGGACCACACCTTCGGTCCCCACGTGGACTTCCAGAAGGCCGGTCCGGCGATGGGATCACCCCGCGACGGCGCGGGGCAGTTCTTCGGGCGCGTACAGGTGGCCCCGGGGGGCGAGGAGTTCACCGTGGAACTGATCGACGCGAACGGCCAGGTGCAGTACACCCGGACGCTGACCCCGGAGCGCTGAGCGCCGACGCCCCGGATCAGGCGGGCCGGCCGGCGGTGCGGCCCAGCTTCCGCAGGACCGCCTGCAGTTCGTCCTCGCCCAGGCCGTGCCGCCGGAGCAGCGCCGCCACCGACCCCTCGTCCGGCAGGGAGTCCGCGAACTCCTCCAGGGCCCGCAGCCGGCCGGTGAGGAACTCCTCCAGTTCCGCACCGGCCATATGCCGCTCGTGGGGGTGGGGCACGGGGCTGATGCGGTGCCAGTCGTTGATGCCCCGGGCGCCGGCGTCGTACTGCGGCAGGACCAGGTCACGCCGACCGGCCAGCATCAGCAGCAGGGTGACCACGAGCCCGGTCCGGTCCCGGCCGGCCGAGCAGTGCAGCACCACCGCCCCCGGTGCCGCCGCGATCGCGCTGAACACCCGGGCCAACCGGTCCGGGAAGTAGCGCAGGGTGGACGGGTAGTACCGCGGGTGGTTCGGGTACGGTGCGCCGGCGGCGAGCGCCGGCGCCATGTACTCCGCCACGTCCTGGTCCTCCACCGGGCAGTGCACGACGTCGATCCCGGCCCGGGCGGCATCGCCCACCGCGGGGTCGGTGGGCCGGCGGGTGCGTTCGGGCTCGTTGCGCAGGTCGATCACCGTGGTGACGCCGTCCTGGCGCAGGTGCCGCCAGCCGTTCTCGGTCAGCCATTCCTGGCGCCCCATCCGGTAGATGAGCCCCAGCACGTGGTGCGCGTTGACCGCTCCGTCCCAGTTCATGACACCACTGTGCACCGTCCGGCCCGATTTGTCCGACTCCCCCGGCCCCCGTTAGGGTCAACCGTCTACCTCCCAGGTGGGTGGCCGATGCACGATCCCGGCCGCCGTCCTCCCCGGCCCCGACCCGGCGCCCCCGGCCGCCCCGTGCGCCGGGCCTACCGCCTGGTCGGCCCTGGAACACCCCTGACGGGGTGAATCGCACAGGAAGCGGCACTCGTGTCCAGCTCTGCACCACAGTCCTCCGTCCGCAATCGCTTCTCCAGGCCGAGCCGTCCACCCCGGAAGAAGACCCCCGCGGCGGCCATCCGCAAGGCCACCGCGGCCTCCGCGCTCGGCAACGCCACCGAGTGGTACGACTACGGCGTCTACGCGGTGGCCACGGCCTACATCACCCAGCACTTCTTCCCCGGTGAGGGCGGCATGCTGCTGACGCTGGCCACCTTCGCGATCTCCTTCCTGGTGCGGCCGCTGGGCGGACTGGTCTGGGGACCCCTCGGGGACCGGATCGGGCGCAAGGGCATCCTGGCGCTGACCATCCTGCTGATGTCCGGTGCCACGTTCCTGATCGGCGTGCTGCCGACCTTCGACCAGGTCGGCTGGCTGGCCCCGGTGCTGCTGATCGTGCTGCGCATGGTCCAGGGCTTCTCCACCGGCGGCGAGTACGGGGGCGCGGCCACCTACATGTCCGAGTACGCCCCGGACCGCCGCCGAGGCTTCCTGGGCTCCTTCCTGGAGTTCGGCACCCTGGGCGGCTTCGCCCTGGGCACGGCCGTCATGCTGCTCCTGGAACTGCTGCTGTCCCCCGAGCAGATGAGCTCCTGGGGCTGGCGCCTGCCGTTCCTGCTGGCCGCCCCGATGGGCCTGATCGGGTTCTACCTGCGCTCCAAGCTGGACGACACCCCGGTGTACGAGGAGATGAACGACGACGCACCGGCCGCCGCCGAGTCGGTCGACACCCCGTCGCTGCCGCAGCTGTTCCGCACCCACTGGAAGCCGATGCTGGTGATGACCGGGCTGGTCATCTCGGTGAACGTGGTCAACTACACGCTGCTGTCCTACATGCCCACCTACCTGGAGCAGCAGATCGGCCTGCCCGCCTCGGCCGGGCTCGCCATCATCCTCATCGGCGAGGTCGCCATGATGGCGCTGATGCCGTGGTCCGGCGGCCTCTCGGACAGGTTCGGCCGCAAGCCGTCCTGGTACTTCTCCCTGGGCGGGATCATCCTGCTGGCCATCCCCATGTTCATGCTCATGGGCATGGACTTCGGGCTGGCGCTCGTCGGCTTCGCCGTGCTGGGCCTGCTGTACATCCCGCAGCTGTCCACGATCACCGCCACCTTCCCGGCGATGTTCCCCACCCAGGCGCGGTTCTCCGGCTTCGCGATCACCTACAACATCGCCACCTCGATCTTCGGGGGCACCGCCGCGCTGGTGAACGAGTGGGCCATCGGGGTGACGGGGGACGTCAAGTTCCCGGCCTACTACATGATGGCCGCCTGCGCGGTGGGACTGGTCAGCGTGTGGTTCATGCGGGAGACCGCGGGGGCCTCCCTGCGCGGTTCGGAGATCCCCGGCGCCGTCGGCTCGGCCGTGGTCCCCGGCTCCCCTGCCGAGACCGCGCTGGAGCAGGGCCGGCAGCCCGAGCAGCGGACCATGGCGGAACACGAGATGCTCGCCGCGGCCGCAGAGGCCCGGGAGGCGGCCGCCAGCGGCAGGGGCGGCGTGGCCCTCCACCACGACGACCACCACGAGCACGACGACGACGTGCCGGCGGGCGCCCCGGCCCGCTGACACCGCGCCCTGTGCCCCTGACCCGGCGGATTCCCAGGATCCGCGGGGTCAGTGCTCTCGGTGGGGCTGGCTAGACTCTGCCGGGTGAGCAACGCAGAACACACAGACCTCCCGGCCCGCGTCTCCGACGTCTTCGACCCCACCCGCTGGCGTGTGGTGGAGGGATTCGACCTCGAGGACATCACCTACCACCGGCAGGTCGAGCGCGACGCCTCCGGCGCCGTCGTGAGGGACCTGGGCACCGTGCGGATCGCCTTCGACCGCCCGGAGGTCCGCAACGCCTTCCGCCCCGGCACCGTGGACGAGCTCTACCGCACCCTGGACCACGCCCGGATGACCCCGGACGTCGGTTGCATCCTGCTCACCGGCAACGGCCCCTCCCCCAAGGACGGCGGGCACTCCTTCTGCTCCGGCGGGGACCAGCGCATCCGCGGGCGGGACGGCTACCGCTACGCCGAGGGCACCTCCGCCGAGACGATCGACCCCGCGCGCGCCGGCCGGCTGCACATCCTCGAGGTCCAGCGGCTGATCCGCACCACGCCCAAGCCGGTCATCGCCGTCGTGAACGGCTGGGCCGCCGGCGGCGGGCACTCGCTCCACGTGGTCGCGGACCTGACGATCGCCTCGCGCCAGCACGGCAGGTTCAAGCAGACCGACGCCACCGTCGGCTCCTTCGACGCCGGCTACGGCTCGGCGCTGCTGGCCCGGCAGATCGGCCAGAAGAACGCCCGCGCCATCTTCTTCCTGGCCCGCGAGTACTCGGCCGAGGACATGGTGCAGATGGGCGCCGTCAACGAGGCCGTGGACCACGAGCGCCTCGAGGAGGTGGCCCTGGAGTACGCCGCGGACATCAACCGCCAGTCTCCGCAGGCCATCCGGATGCTGAAGTTCGCCTTCAACCTCGCCGACGACGGGCTCTCCGGCCAGCAGGTCTTCGCCGGCGAGGCGACCCGCCTGGCCTACATGACGGACGAGGCCGTGGAGGGACGGGACGCGTTCCTGCAGAAGCGCGATCCCGACTGGTCCGGCTTCCCGTACTACTTCTGATGCCGCTGACCGACTCCGGGCTCGAGGACGCCCGGCGCGCGCTGGCCGCCGCGCTGGACGGGTCCGGGCCGCCGGTGGAGTTCACCGCGGACGGGCGGGTGCTCCCCCGCCCCGAGGCCACGGATCCCTCGCGCGGGGGCTCGGCCGGCGTCGTCGCGGTGGTGCGGACCTCCGGGTCCACCGGCGCGCCCAAGCAGACCCTGCTCACCCGCGAGGCCCTGGCCGCCTCCGCCGCCGCCACCGCCGCGCGCATCGGCGGCGAGGGGCAGTGGCTGCTGGCCGTGGGGCTGCAGTTCGTGGCCGGCCTGGCCGTGCTCTCCCGGTCCCTGCGGGCCGGGACCACGCCCGTGCCCACCGCCCCCGGCCCGTTCACCGCCCGGGGTTTCGCCGAGGCCGTGGACCGGCTGGAGCGCGGCACCGGCTTCCGCGCGGTCTCCCTGGTCCCCACCCAGCTCGCCCGCCTGCTCTCCCCCGATGACGGTCCCGACCGGCTGGCGCTCGATGCGCTCCGCACCTTCGATGTCGTGCTGGTCGGCGGGGCCCGGGTGCCCGATACCGTGCGCGCCGCGGCCGCGGACGCACGCATCGCCCTGCACCTGACCTACGGGATGAGCGAGACCTGCGGCGGCTGCGTCTACGACGGCGTCCCGCTCGAGGACGTCACCGCCGAGGTCGTCCACGGCGCCGACGGTGACACCCCCCGCTTGCGGCTGTCCGGGCCCGTGGTCGCCGCCGGCTACCTCGACGACCCCGGCCGCACGGCCGAGCACTTCGGGACGGGCACCGACGGCGACCCGGCGCGTCGCTGGTACCTCACCGAGGACACCGGCACCGTCCAGGGCGCACCCGGCCACCAGCACCTCACCGTCACCGGCCGCGTGGACGACGTCATCATCACCGGCGGGGTGAAGGTCTCCGCCGCCCGGGTCCAGGGGGTGCTGGAGTCCCTGCCCGGCGTCCGCGCCGCCTTCGTGGGCGGGATCCCCGACGACGAGTGGGGCCAGCGCCTCTGCGCCGCCGTCGCGACGGATGCGTCCTGGGACGAGTCCGCCGCCCGCAGCACGGTGCGGCAGGCCCTGGGCCCGGCCGCGGCACCGAAGGACTGGCTGGTGCTGGACGCACTGCCCCTGCTGCCCAACGGCAAGACCGACCGGCAGTCACTCCTGGAGCGCTTCCGGACGTCGTGATGCCCCGGGGTGCCGCCCTGGCCTGTGGCATCCACCGCCTGCGGCGCATCCAATGCGGCCGCGAGGTGGGAGAATAGGCCGCTGGACTCACCGCCCCGATGGAAGGACCCGCCCTATGGCCACCGCCGCCCAGTGGATCGACGGCGCGCGACTGCGCACCCTGCCGATGGCGATCGCCCCGGTCATGATCGGCTCCGCCGCGGCGGCCGAGCTCGGGGGGTTCCACCTCGGCCGGGCGGTGCTGGCCCTCATCGTGGCCCTGGCCCTGCAGGTCGGCGTGAACTACGCCAACGACTACTCGGACGGCATCCGCGGCACCGACGACGTCCGCGTGGGCCCGCTGCGCCTGACCGGCTCGGGGGCCGCACCGGCCGCCACGGTCAAGGCCGCCGCCTTCGCCTGCTTCGGGGTGGCCTGCCTCGCCGGCCTGGCGCTCGTGGCGTGGGCGGGCACCTGGTGGATGATCGCCGTCGGGGTGCTGGCCGTGGTCGCCGCCTGGTACTACACGGGCGGCAAGAAGCCCTACGGATACCTGGGTTTGGGCGAGGTGTTCGTGTTCATCTTCTTCGGGCTGGTGGCCGTGCTGGGCACCACCTACACGCAGGCGCTCGAGCTCTCCGGTCCGGCCTGGGCCGGCGCCGTGGGGTGCGGACTGCTCTCCACCGCCCTGCTGATGGCCAACAACGTCCGGGACATCCCCACGGACCGCGAGACGGGCAAGATGACGCTGGCGGTTCGCCTCGGCGACACCGCGGCGCGCTGGTCCTACGTGGTGATGGTGGCGGTGGCCGTGCTCCTGCCGCTGCTGTTCACCGGCGAGCACCCGTGGCTGTGGCTGGTCCTGCTGGCCGGCGCGGTGGCCGTGCGTCCCTCGCTGACCATGCTGCACGCCACCGAGCGGCGGGACCTGATCCCGGTGCTGAAGCTCACCGGCATCCTGGGCCTGGTCTACGCCGTGCTGTTCAGCGTGGGACTGCTGCTGTGATCAGCGCTGGTCGTCCCTCGGCTGCTCCGGGTCGAAGTACCGGCCCTCGGTGTAGGCGTCCTCGACGTCCATGTCCGCCTGCTCGGTCCTGCCCCGGTCCGCCCGGCCGCGGCTGCGGCCCGTCCACGCGTTCGCCACGTCCTGTGACGCGCCGGTGCGCAGGTCGTTGAAGAACAGGTAACCGGCGGCCAGGGCGATGACGGCCGCGGCGATGGTGGAGAACACCCAGCCGAGGTTGAGCAGCATGCAGGCACCCCAGACCACGAAGAAGATGGCCAGGCGGATCAGGGCATACTTGAGCAGACGCACCCCGGTAGTCTACCGGGGTCCGTAGAATGGATGCATGCCCCGCTTCCTGATCCCCCTCGGCATCGTCGCAGTCGGCGTCATCATCTATGCGCTCATCGAGTGCCTGATGACCCCGAAGCACCAGGTGCGGGCTTTTCCGAAGACCGCCTGGGTGCTGATCATCATCCTCGTCCCGCTGATCGGCGCGTTGCTGTGGCTGTTCCTCGGCCGGGCCCGGTCCCGTCGCAACGGCGGCGCCCCGGGCGGCCGTCCCGCCGCGCCGCGCCGGCCCTCCTCCCCCGACGACGACGCGGCCTTCCTGCGCCAGCTCGATGTCCAGCGTCAGCAGCAGGCCCGCAAGGCCGAACTGGACCGCCGCGAGGCGGAGCTCAGGGCCCGGGAACAGCAGACGGACGGGCGCTCGGAACAACCCGAGGACGGCGGTCCCGCCTCGTCCTGAGTTGGGGGGGTCCTCCCCATCGCGGCCCCGTGCGGACCCCTGTCAGAGCGCCGGCGGATCGCCCATGGGCACGGACGAGCGAGAGGGCCTGGACTCCACGAACATCGTCTGCGTGGCCCCCGCCGGCAACGGCCACGAGGTCTCCGGCCACACCGGGGTCCCCGTATCATGTCATCGAATACCCCCTGGGGTCGGAGAGCCCGGCGTACCCGTTCACAGGACTTGACCGGGTGTCCGTGGACGAGGGGGAAGGCCAGATGACACGGGGAGCCCGCGGACCGATGGCGGCGCTCGCCGCGCTGGCCGCCGTGACACTGGGCGGATGCATGAACCCGCAGGGCCGAGCAGGACCCGAACGGCCACCGCCTCTACGGGGCCACCCAGGACGAGGTCGCGCTCCAGGTCACGTTCCGCGAGACCGGGACGCGGACGGCGCTGTCCTGTCCATCGTGATGAGCTCCCCGGACCCGCTGTACCCCAACGACGACCGGTCGAAGTTCACCAACGGAACGCCCAGGCCCCTGCCGTCGCCGTCGGAGTGATGCCTACTCCGGGATGCCGGCGTAGGAGTGCAGGCCGGGGAAGTAGGTGTTGACGATGGTGAAGT